>CAKZPX010000063.1 GCA_937139435.1 uncultured bacterium | reverse complement strand
CTCCTCGCCTGTGCTGAAAAGGCGCGTATCCCTGGTGGCAAGGCGCTGGTTGTTGACCGCCAGCGGTTTTCCGCTGCTGTCAACGCGGCACTAAAAACCGCCGGGATTGACATTATCCGGAAAGAGGTCAGGACAACCCAGGAACTACCTGAACCGGATGCGCCCACTGTTATCGCCACCGGTCCCTTGACCGCACCGGCGTTAACCGAATTTTTGCAACAGTTTCTTGGTGCCAGTCAGCTCTTCTTTTACGATGCGATCGCTCCGATTGTCAGTGCCGAATCGCTGAACATGGCTAAAATATTTCCTGGCTCCCGTTATGGCAAAGGTGGCGATGACTACCTCAACTGTCCGCTTCAGGAAGATGAATACAACCGCTTTGTTGAAGCCCTGACCGCTGCTGAACTCTACCCGGTGCACGAGTTTGAAAAAATACCTTTTTTTGAAGGCTGTTTACCAGTTGAGGAGCTGGCACGCCGTGACCGGCTTGCCCTTGCCTTTGGACCGTTAAAACCGGTAGGGTTGATTAACCCGCGCACCGGTAAAAGACCGTTTGCGGTTGTCCAGTTGCGCCGGGAAAACGCCTCAGGCACGATGTTTAACCTGGTCGGATTTCAGACCCGGCTGAAAAGACCGGAACAGGAAAGGGTTTTCCGCCTTATCCCGGGGCTGGAGGATGCCGAATTTCTCCGCTACGGCAGTATCCACCGCAACACATTTCTCAATAGCCCGGAAATCCTTCTGCCCACCCTGCAAACCCGAAGGCGTCCGAACCTGTTTATCTGCGGTCAACTTGCCGGTGTTGAGGGCTACTGTGAGGCGATCGCCACCGGAATGGTTGCCGGCATCAATGTCGCCCGGCTCCTCCTCGGGAAAATCCCCATCACCCTGCCCGAGGAAACGGTAACTGGCGCCCTGCTCAAATACATTACCACCCCCAACCCTGATTTCCAGCCTATGAACGCCAATTTCGGGCTCCTTCCTCCATTAAAAAATCGCCTGTTCGGCTTTAAAAAACGCCAGGCACTTGCCCGGCGGAGCCTGGCAGGGTTAGAAAAACTAATCCCCCAACTCGTTACCTGAGGGGGTTACCCCCGGAGTCACCCCGGAGACTACCGGGGGGCTACCCCCTTAACCTGATTTGCCAGTTAGGAACGGTTAGACAACTGTTTTACAAACCAGGAGTTACGCGACACCCCCCTTATCCTTCTATTTAGGCACCGTTACATCCTCCCTTTTTCTGGCTCTAATATTCAAGGGGATACCGTTTTAATCAACATTAGAACCCCGGTTCCCGGACCGAAAATCTAAAAATATGGTGCTGGTAATCACCTGATTGACCGGCGAAAAATAGCGGGTTATAATTAATATGGCGATGTGGAATGGACCATTAGAAAGGATTGACGAAACCCGGTTACTGATCCCCAGAACCTACAAACCGGGGATGCATGTTGATGGCATCATCTATGCTGACGACCATCTCCTTAATGATGTCAAGGCAGATCAGGCACCCGAGCAGGTCGCCAATGTCGCCACCCTGCCCGGTATTGTTGGCTATTCCCTGGCGATGCCTGATATCCACTGGGGCTACGGTTTTGCCATAGGTGGTGTTGCCGCATTTGATATCAACAACGGGGTTATCTCACCCGGTGGTGTTGGTTACGACATCAACTGCGGTGTCCGGCTGCTGCGCACCGCCCTGGAAAGCAAAAACCTGAAACCGGAAATACTGGAAAAACTTGTCCGGGCGATTTTTGACAACGTGCCATCAGGGGTCGGCTCCAGAGGAAAGATCCGTATCTCTCAGTCGACCGTTGCTGAGGTTCTTAACCGGGGCGCACGCTGGGCAGTGGAGCAGGGCTATGGCACCGAGGATGACCTCAGCTACACCGAAGAAAATGGCGAGATGTCGGGTGCTGAACTGGCTGGTGTCTCATCCCGGGCACTGGAAAGAGGAATGCCCCAGCTCGGAACACTGGGCGCCGGTAACCACTTCCTTGAAATTCAGGAGGTGGTGGAGGTGTATGACCCGCAGGCAGCTGCCCAGCTCGGACTGCACCACGGTCAGATTACCGTGATGATTCACACCGGTTCCCGTGGTCTTGGCTATCAAATCTGCGATGACAATGTTAAAAGCCTGGTTGCCGCTGCCCGGAAATACGGCATCAATCTTGTTGACCGTCAGCTTGCTTGCGCCCCGCTGGACTCACCTGAGGGCAAACGCTACTTCGGCGCAATGGTGGCGGCTGCCAACTACGCCTGGGCAAACCGTCAGGCAATTGCGCACTGGGTGCGGGAGGCGTTTTTCCGGGTGCTCGGGGTGCCCATCTCGCGACTGGGTATGACCCAGGTGTACGATGTTGCCCATAATATCGCCAAAATTGAGGAACATACGGTCAACGGCAAAAAGATTAAACTCTGTGTCCATCGCAAGGGCGCAACCCGGGCATTTCCACCCGGTCACCCGGCACTGCCAGAAAAATACCGCGCTCTCGGTCAACCGGTACTCATCCCCGGTGATATGGGCAGCAGTTCCTATGTCCTGTTAGGCACCGAACAGGCTGCCCAGGACACATTTGGTTCTGCCTGCCATGGTGCCGGCCGGGTCTGGTCAAGAACCCGGGCGCTGGAGGAGACAAAAAGGCGCAATGTGGCAGAGGAGTTGCGTGCCCGAGGCATCATCGTGATGGCGGCAAGCCGGGAGGTGCTTAACGAAGAGGTACCGGACGCTTACAAGGATGTTGACCGGGTGGTTGATGTGTGCCATCGTTCCGGGATTGCCCGCAAGGTTGTCCGGATGAGACCGCTGGGTGTTGTTAAAGGTTAAATGAACAACAGCGTTGCCGGGAAGATCGCCCGCGCACCCGCTGACCCTGGTGTCTACCTTTTCAAAGATAGCAACGGTCGGGTTATCTACATCGGCAAGGCACGTTCCCTGCGTGACCGACTCCGGGCATACCTGCAACCACCGGAAAGCCCCCGACTGCGTGCCCTGGTTCAGCGCATCGCCGACCTGGAAACGGTTGTTACCCGTTCGGAAATTGAGGCGCTCCTCTTAGAGGAGAGCCTGATCAAAATAAAAAAGCCCCGCTACAATGTCCGCCTGCGCGACGACAAAAAATACCCCTATCTGAAGCTGACCGTTACCGAGACCTATCCGCGTATCTTCATCACCCGTAACATCCGACCGGACGGCTCAATCCTTTTCGGTCCCTACACCAGCGCCCGGGAGTTACGCCGGGCATTAAGGGCGGTCAAGCGCATCTTCAAAGTCCGCACCTGTAAGCGCTTGCTCCCGGAAGAAAAACCAGCCCCAGCCTGCCTCAACTATCAACTCCACCGCTGTCTTGCCCCGTGTCAGGGCAATATCAAACCCGAACACTATCGCCAGCTGGTCAGTGATGTTATTCAATTCCTCTC
The DNA here is from genome assembly GCA_937139435.1 of uncultured bacterium. Classification (GTDB taxonomy): domain Bacteria; phylum Hydrothermota; class Tepidihabitantia; order Tepidihabitantales; family Tepidihabitantaceae; genus Tepidihabitans. The sequence continues at coordinate 4,063 of CAKZPX010000063.1, read as the reverse complement.
CGGACGCTCGGAAGACCTGACCGCAGAACTGGAAAGACGGATGTGGCAGGCAGCAGAAAAACAGGAGTACGAGCAGGCGGCAATCCTGCGCAACCAGCTCCTTGCCCTGCGTGAGGTCATCCGCAACCAGGAAGTAATCACCCGGGACCGCATCACCCGCGACTTCATCGGTATCGCCCAGGAGAACAACAATGCGGTAGCGGTGCTCTTCCGGGTCCGGGAGGGCAAGATTATCGCCCGGGAGGAGTACCACCTCACCGCCACCGGTAACGCCAGCACTGCGGAAATACTTGAAGGTCTGCTCCGCTCGGTCTACACCCATACCGCTGACATTCCCGAGGAGATTGTCCTGCCCGCACCGATAACCGAAACCGAACTGTTTCAGCGCCTGTTTCAGGAAAGACGCCAGCGTCAGGTCAATATCATCGTCCCGCAGAAGGGAGAAAAGAAAAAACTCCTGGAACTGGCGCAGCGCAATGCGGAAAAGGCGCTGGCAGAGTCAACACCCGCAGGACAGCACATCCCGCGGGCGAACCGGGAACTTGCCCGCATCCTAAATCTGCCATCACCACCCCGGCTGATTGAGGGTGTGGACATCTCCAACACCCAGGGCACCAATGCGGTGGGCTCGGTGGTGGTGTTTAAAGACGACCGCCCGTTAAAAACCCATTACCGCCTGTTCAAAATCCGCACCGTCAGCGGTCCCAACGACTTTGCGATGATTGAAGAGGTGCTGGCCCGCCGGCTCCGGGGATTGCTGGAAAGGAACCTTCCGCTCCCTGATCTGGTTCTGGTTGACGGTGGCAAAGGACAGCTCTCAGCGGCAATCCGAGCCTATCACCAGTTTGACGCCGAAATACCGCTGCTCGGCATCGCCAAACGCACCGACACCCTGTTTTATATTGACGGTCGGGAAATCTCCATACCCGCTTCATCACCGGCACTCAAACTCCTCAAACGCATCCGGGATGAATCACACCGCTTTGCCATCACCTTCCATCGTAAACTGCGGGGCAAAAAAATGCTCAAGTCGGAACTGGACGCCATCCCGGGTATCGGACCTGCCCGGCGCCAGGCATTAATCCAGCACTTCGGCTCCATTGCTCGCATCCGTGGCGCCAGTGTTGACGACATCGCCCGGGTCAAAGGTATCAGTAAAAGCCTGGCAGAAAAAATCTACCGCCACCTGCACAGCACCTGAATGCCCGGCGTAAGATACGGTGACAACCCTGACCGGTCATCATTTAAAACCACCGACTAACAACCGAATAACTCCTGCCATACCAGCCAGGCGGGTTTGGCGGTACTGTCACGCCTTTTCCGCCCGATGTCGTCGGTATCAGACAAATCAGTAAGCCAGGACCATCCCATAATAAACAGATTAACCCCCTGGTCACGGGTAAGACGACCTGCCACCATCCGAACAAAATCTGCCTGTGCCGATTCCCCGCCAAATGCCGGATGGGATGACCAGCCCACCTCACTGAACCCGAATCGCTTTCCTGGAACCAGATCAGCCACCTGGCGGTAATAATCATCCGGAATGTCCTCGGGTTGATTTATTTCTGACAGGACATAGGGATAACTGGTCAGCACAAACAGATCAAGCCGTTGTCGGTCAAACAGTTCGATAACATTCATCTGTGCCGGTCGGTTTTCGCTCACCACCTCCCGACTGAAAGTGCAGAACACCTGCGTCTGGGGAGAAATTATCTTAATGGAATCGTAAATTTCCTCGTAAAGTGTTACATAATGAATGAACCAATTGGGATTACTGCTGTTAAGACCATACGCTCAAACCAGCGATTGACCTCGTTTTCCGATTACAGATAGCGAGGACGAATCGCACGAACCACATCAACCTCACCATAGGCTGAATCCAGTATCTGTCCCTGTGCCGGAGTGGGTAATATCCCCAGATAAAATCCCCTTGCTGGCAACGGAACAGAATCAGCTGGAACTACCAGTGACGGCGTGGTCTTCTTACAGCCGGTAAACGCTAATGCACCACACAGAAACAACCCGATTAACCCGGCTATAAACTGATTCTTCATCTACCGCGCCTTTCTGATGATTAACTTCTGAACAACCCCCTGGCCAGGAGTGGTGTGTAAGAAATACACCCCGGCCGGGAGGTTAGATAGATTGTTTTCTCCGGAACGGAGTTTCACCACCCTCCGACCCGTCGCATCCAGCAGGCTGATGTTCTGTTCCCTATTACCAACGAATGACTTTGGTAGATAGAGTATTCCGCCTACAAACGTCGGCACTCCTCCCCGATCTTTTACCAGCCCCGGGAGATACCCCTCCATCGCACCGGGAACAATCTCAAAACTCAGGTCATCCCAATAGTCCAATCCGCCATAACCAAGCATCCCGAGATTGAGCCTTGCCATAACCGCACCATCCGGGGCCGTAATGGTGCCGGTGGTTAGTTCAACCCATCCCGCACTGTCGCGCGCAACTACCGGCGAACTGGCACTGGCGATAACACGGTGCAGCGAATCGTACCAATCCACAATCAACCGGAGTTGATTGCCTCTGCCATCGTTCTTATAAACCCAGCCCCGGAACTCATAACTCCTTCCCGGTAACACCATTACATCCTGAAACAAACGGGAATCCACCGGACCGGGATACCCCAGAGAATCGGGGATATGTTTTATCGCTGACGTCCCCGAGTGAACTATGCCGGTCTCCCGGCGATACTTTGCCCTTCTTCCTTCATACCAGCCGAACGGATTGACCGAAGTGTCGCTGGGCACCGCCAGCGTGTCCAGTCGCCAGATTTCACAATCGCCATTAACAAATGAGGCAAGCGGTCTGTTAAACGCCTCGCGCAGGGCAGACCATAACTCTTTTCGTCCGCCATCGTATCCCAGCGCCCACATACCCGTGCCCAGAAAACCATGTTCATGAACTTCGTTAAACTTAAGGAGCAGACTGGTATCGTCATCAAACCATCCCTGGTACCATCCTCCTTGGTAAAATCGGTACCACGGCGTCTGCGACTCTCCATCCCAGCGGCGACCGTACCGTGCTGCCCGCGCCGCCGCCTGCGAGTAACTCAGAGCCTCACCGTATCCGGTTGTCCGGGAATGGGTCGTTTCTGCCCGGGTAGGCCACTGGTACCCGTAATAGGGGATACCCAGAAACAGTTTCCGGCAATCGCCAATCTCCCGCCGATACTCTTCAATCGTCATCTGGATATTACCGTAGTAGGTCCAGCCGGTAAGCGGAGAAACCGGACCCGCCTCCGGACCGCCCTGCCAGTGGTAGTTGTAAGCCATGATGAACAGCCCATCAGTGGTTTCAGCCAGCGCCCGAAAATTATAGGCATTAACAAAGTCCAGCGGCATCGTTGCCATTGTCAAAGTCAAACCGGCGCTCCGGCACGCTGCTGATAAACGGCGGACAAAACTCACCAGCGTATCACGGTCGGCACCCGAAATCCCCTCAAAGTCAATGTTAATGCCATCAACACCGGCAGCAGACGCCATTCTCACCAGATTGGAAATTGCACTATCGGCACCCGAAGTTATCGCCCCGTGAACATTTGCTGCACCAAAGCAGGTGGCAACCATCTCCACCCGCACACCATTACGGTGCGCCCGATTAATAGTCGCTGCCCAGACCCTGGGAAAGCCATGGGCATTGGTAATACTACCATCTGGATTCAGTGTTACATCAAAACAGCCGATCGTCGTCAATAAATCAAAGTGGAGATACTGCTGTGTCGTCCAGTAGGGCATATACCCGTAGACGGCGCAGGTAACTGTCGTTTCAACCCGCGGCACAAGCGGCAGGATACTATAACCATCCTGATAATTAACCGACCAATCGCGATATCGCAGCGCATCAATCTCGTGAATACCCCGGATATTACGCTCGCCGTTGAAACTGAATATAAGTGCAATTATTATTCCGGGACAGGAAAGCCAGAGCAAGTGTAATAACTTACCTTAACAAATCAATGCGTCAAGATAACACATCACCCAGACTGAACAAAAAATTACTCCTGGATATGGAACTCAATAATGTCTTTATCCGCCAGAATGTGCTC
>CAKZPX010000062.1 GCA_937139435.1 uncultured bacterium | reverse complement strand
CCACTTGATGCCAGTGAAATGAGCAGGGTGATTACCGCGCCTGATGATTGAAAGATTAGTGTGACTATTACTCCGACCAGAAGACCGACATAGCGGTTGTTGGTAAAGGTAAATATTGCCTCGCGGAGCCTTCCGCCGGCAAGCCGGCGCAAACCTTTAGAACCGTAGTACAAACCGAAGAGGAAGAGTGCCAGTCCGCCCACCATCTCTACAACCGTGAGGATATACCAGCCGCGGGGTAAGCCACGCAGAGAGAAAATCAGTTCTGACTTACCAGCGGTCACATTTATCCGGTAGTCACCGGGTACCGTGCCCAGCCGCACTGTTGTTTCGGCAAAACCGGACCGGTCAGTAACCACCACTGAATCACCGAGCTCGGTCTGTTTTTCAGGGTAGAAACGGTTTGCCTCGGGTTCAATTAAAACCGAAAACCGCACCGGCACCCCGGCTGCCGGTCTGCCATTCTGAAACACCTGGACCTTTAACGGCTGGTTGAGTTTGCTCCCGGCTTCGGTTACCTGGCGGTTTCCGGAAACATCGTCCGCACCGACCCGGGCGAAACGAAGTTCCCAATCTGCGCCCGGTAACCTGCCGAACCCAAGGAAGAACGGCAATAGAAAAAGGAGAAGAATGCCCCGCCACCGTAACATTATCCTTAAATTAGAGATTAAAGTGGCTTTTGTCAAGGGCATTCCCCAGTCCCGTAACCAGATCGGAGCGAGAGGCGGGTTAATGATGTTGCGCACCGGCCGGGATCAGCGGGCGTTAACGAGAACAATTTAACGGCAAATAAGTGCGGGCAGGGTTTACAGCTATGCCAGTACTCCGCTCACAATTGAGCAAAATGAGCCGATCGGGACGATGCCGAACCGATCGCCTGGCATCTCTTTGCTGCCCTCGTTGGCAGGGACGCCCGCCGCTTTTCTTTACGATCCACTGGGCCGGAGGGTCAGCCGGATGGGCAGGGCTGGTGTTTACTTTAAGTTGCTGGATGGTGCGGTGATCAAAAAGGTGGTTTTGATTAAATAGACCAATAACCCGAGGAAAAAGATTGACCGGACAACGACAAAGGGTAAAATAATAAACTTAAAAAGGAGGTATTGTGCGCTTACTAAAGTCATTAACTCTGGTGCTGGTGGTTATCGGTATACTAACCGCGGCACCGATAGAGCCGCTGCTGCTTGAGAAACTGACCCAGGCAAAAACTGACCAGTTCCTGCCGGTGGTCATTGCACTCAAGGAGCAGTTTCCGGCTGAGGAGATAATCAGGAGCGTGAAGAGTAAAGAGGAACGCTGGCGGATAACGGTCAGCGGACTCAAAGATCTGGCGCAGCGAACCCAGACCGATATCCTGGCAGAACTGGCGGTTTATGAACGAAGCGGTAAGGTGAGGAATGTGACACCGCTGTGGATTGTTAATGCGGTGTATTGTGAGGCGGTAAGCGAGGTTGTTACCAGGATTGCGGAACGTCCTGAGGTGTGGTTTGTCCAGTGGGATTTAATCCCGACCGAAAACGCCCTGGGTGTTGCCCCGAAACCGGTGAGTGCTGATGTCACCAGCGAGAGGTTTGGCCGGCAGTGGCATGTGCGCAAGGTAAAGGCGGATAGTGTCTGGTATGTTTACGGTTATACCGGTAATGGCGTGGTTATCGGCAACATTGATACCGGTTGCGATTACAATCATACTGACCTTGCTGACCACATGTGGACTGATCCCAACTACCCCTATCATGGCTGGGACTTTTATGACAACGATAACGACCCGATGGATATTCATGGTCACGGCACCCACACCTGCGGGATAAATGCGGGTGACGGCAGCGCTGGTGACACCACCGGTATGGCACCAAACGCGCAGGTGATGACCTGCCGGACCAAGACCAGTCTCAATCCGCCATACCCCGACACCATCGCGGAAAACACCGTATTCCGTTCTATGGAATTCTGTGTTGCGCCACCGCTCTCACCGGAAAACCATGCCCATCTTCTTTCTATGAGTCTGGGCTGGCTGCACTCCTGGAATCCGAGACGGGCGCTCTGGCGCCAGGCGGTGACCAATGTAGCTGCCGCTGGTTTACCCTACTTTATCGCAGCGGGTAATGAAGGGTCAAGCAATCCGCCGGATAATGTCCGCACCCCGGGTGATGTTCCTGGTCCCTGGAAGCACCCAGCAGAAATGGCGGGTGGTCTGGGTGGAGCAATCTCTATCGGTGCCACCGATTCGCTGGATCAATACGCCAATTTTACCTCCTGGGGTCCGGTTTCCTGGTCCAATGTGCCACCTTACAATGACTACGCCTATCCACCAGGTCTGTTAAAACCGGACTTCTCAGCACCAGGGGTTGATGTTGTGTCCTGCCAGCGGGGTGGTGGCTATGTAGCCATGTCCGGGACATCAATGGCAACACCCTGTGCTGCTGGTATCGCCGCCCTGATGCTGGAGAAAAACCCGTACCTTTTACCTGAGGAGATTGACTCAATCATGCAGATGTCGGTTGTGCCGCGCGGCACCCCACCGAAAAACAACACCTACGGCACCGGCAGAATTGACGCTATGCTCTGTATTCAGAACACACCCCTGCCTTTTGGGGTTCGGTTTTATCGGGCAGAGATCGACGATGCCATGGGTGGTAACAACGACGGCATTATCAACCCGGGTGAAACGATCAACCTACCGGTCTGGGTAAAGAACCAGTGCGACTATACCACCAGCAATGTTACCGGCACACTCAGAACCGCTGACATCGCTCATATCACCATTCTGGATTCGGTTAGAAACTTCGGCACCATCCCGGCAGGTGAGACCGCCTACAGCGGGAATCCTGGTTATCGGTTCACAGTTGCGCCCTCCTGCACCAATGGCTATGCCCTGAGGTTTAACCTTGCGGTGCACGATGCCAACGACTCAGTCTGGTATTCACCGATTGTCTTTAAGGTCGGGACATCGGTGCTTCTCGGCGATTCGGTGTATGCCTATGACGGTGGCAATGGCAAACTTGACCCGGGTGAGGAGTGTGATATCGCGATCCAGTTAATTAACACCGGTCTGGGCAATGCCTATGATGTGGTGGTTACCCTGGTCTCCGCGGACAACCGGCTGGAAGTTCTTGACTCGGTCGCGGAGTATGGATTTATCCCGGCGGACAGCTGGGTGATGAATGAGACCGACCATTTCCGCGTCCGTGCCAGCGCTTCCATACCACGCGAGTTTTTCATCCCCTGCACCCTGCGCATCCGCCAGACCGGCTATCCGGCGCGAAATGTTCCGTTTGGTATTGAGGTGGGCAGAGTAACCGCGGTTGACCCGATCCCGGATGGACCAAGGCGACCAGCACTTTACTATGCCTATGAGGACATTGACAGTGAATATTCCGAACGTCCAGTATTCAGCTGGGTGGAGCTGCGCGGGCTGGGCACACAGCTTACCCTTGCTGACGACCAGACGGTCCAGATAAATCTGCCGCCAGCGTTCGGTCCGATAAAGTTCTATGGACAGCGCTACACCAACATTTCTATCTGCTCCAATGGCTGGGTGGCACTGGGGAGCGCAACTCAAACCACCTGGGTTAACACCGAACTGCCCAACAGCAATATGCCGCCAATGTTCTGTTTGAAATGGGACGACCTCTACCCGCCAACTGGTGGTGGAGTATGGTATTATCACGACGCTGCCAATCGTCGCTTTATTGTGGAGTGGGATTCAGTGCATTACTTCTACCCGCGCGGAGACTGGGACAAGATGGAGATCATCTTCTACGACACAACCATGGCGGCAGGTGATGGCAATACCGAGGTTGTGTTCCAGTACCTGACCGCCCACCGTAACAACAGCGCCACCATTGGCGAGCAGGACCAGACTAGAACCATCGCAATACAGGCGCTGTTTGATGGACAGTACCATCGGGGAGCAGGACTGCTGGTCCCGGGTCGGGCGATAAAGTTCACCACCGATCTTCCGGTTGTTGGTGTTGGCGAAGATGCTGGTTTAGTCAGCATCCG
>CAKZPX010000061.1 GCA_937139435.1 uncultured bacterium | reverse complement strand
CCGCCAGAATAAAACCGAGCACCAACCCGGCAATAAAAAAGATAACCAGAATCAGCGTAATAGGTTGCTGGCGCCGTTTGTTCTCTGTCACAGCTGAATAACATAGGATATTATCTTCACCTGTCAAGTTAATGGAAATAATTGACACAATGCCAATATCTTATTATTATTATTATTAAATTACTTATGACCCATTTTAATCGGGGTTACAAGGGTAGCCCTTTTAAGTAAAACCAAAAGAGAGGAGGACAAGTGAAAAAAACTGTCATAAGTCTCCTAACCCCTTTGCTACTCATTACCTCCAGCATCGCTGACCCGGCACTGGGTGGTGGACGAGGTCTTTTCCGGGTCCAGGATGCCCGGGTTGAGGAAGACGGCGCACTGGTTTTCGCCACCCGCTTGATGTTTATCCGGCAGAATCTCGGTGAAAATGTTACGCTTTATCGTGGTCCGCTCTATGGAATGGAAATGAACTATGCCCCATTTCCGTTCTGTGAGGTGTTCGGCTCCCTGTTAGGTGTCATTGACTTCCGCACCAATCCCAATGCTTTATTCTATGATTGGCAGGGCCAGGCGATCGGTGCAAAACTTTCCATACCATTTCTACCGGTAGTGAAAATTGCCGGCATGGGCAACTGGGTAATGCCAAAAAATACCTATAACTTCCAGAACGATGGTTTTCTTGATGGACTGGCAGCTGACCGCAGTTACTGGCGCGGATTATTATCGCTTCGTTTCTGGGAACTGCACAAAACTCTGCCAACGCTGATGTTTAACTTCGGTCAGACTTTCAGCGGCACCAGCCAGACCTTTGCCGGGGTGGGTATTGAAATGGCAAGTAACGCGCTTGACCTGTTTGTTGAAGCAACCTCAGAGATTGACTCCGTTACTAACCTTTCTGCCCTGGTGGGCAAAGACTATACCCCGCGCGCCCGCATTACCCCTGGTGTTCGGATTAAAATGGGAGTATTACATCTCAACGGCGGTGTTGAACTGGGATTAACCGATGCGGTTTCGGATTATGAGGCGATCTTTGGTGTCAGCCTGGTTTCGCCCTTCCCGAAACCACCGGAAAAACCCTGGGGCAGACTGGTCGGCAAGGTTGAAGACGCCCGCTCCGGAATGCCGCTCCACGCCAAAATCCACTTCATCAAACCCCGACGGGCACCTGTTAAAACCAATCCAGAAAACGGCACCTTCTATCTGGAAAAACTACCTGCCGGTGTGGTCATCGTCGAAGCGTCCCGGGAAGGCTACATCACCGAGGCGGTACCTCTGGTAATTCCAGACAAAGGTTATGCCACCTACACCTTCAAACTGAAACCGCTTGTACCCTATGGCACAGTTGCTGGTCGGGTGTTTGATAACTACAATGGCAAACCGCTGGAGGCAACAATAACCTTTATCGGTACCGAGATACCCGGCATCAAATCCAATCCAACAACCGGCTTCTTCCGTGCTGACAATGTGCCGGCAGGGCTGGTGGTTCTGCGCGTGGAAAAAGATGGTTACTTCCCGGAGGAACGGGCGGTGGAAGTTGAGGACGGTGGCGTAACCAAACTCAACATCGCCCTCTCCTCACTGGAGATGAAGGGTGTATTCAAGGGGAAGGTTACCGATAAGCAGACCGGTTACCCGATTGCCGCCACTGTTTCCTTCCCGAATGGTGAAAGAACTTCATTTACCACCGATGCCACAACCGGCGAATTCCAGATGGAACTGCCGGTTGGTTCCTATGAAATCAAGGTTGAGGCCACCGGTTATCTCCCGCAGACAAGCAGTGTTGCCATCACCAAGGGTGATACCACCCGACGCGCCTTTGAACTCGTTGCCAAGGGAATGGCGATTATCCTGAAAGGTGTCTACTTTGAATTTGGCAAGGCAACCCTGCGTACCGAGTCCTATCCAGCGCTGATAGAAGCGGCACAGATAATGAAAGACAACCCGGACATCCAAGTAGAAATCCAGGGGCACACCGATAACATCGGCAGTGATGCGGCAAATCAGACCCTGTCTGAGAAACGTGCCTATGCAGTAATGAACTTCCTCGTCCAGTACGGTGGAATTGACCCGAAACGACTCACCGCGCGTGGCTATGGTGAATCCCGACCGATCGCCTCCAACGAAACTGCCGAGGGACGCCAACTCAACCGTCGGGTTGAATTCGTTATCCTGAAGTAAATAAAGAAAGGACTAAAATAAAACCGGGGAGGCGCTCCTCAAGGCGCCTCCCCAAAATTTTTTATAAATAATCAGCCGATCACCAGCCGGAGATAAAGGTCAAAAATCCAGTCCCCCCAGAACAGACCCACCAGGCCACCCAGCGCCAGAAATGGTCCAAAAGGAACCTCGGTGCCCGGTCTCGTTTTACCCAGTAACCGACCGGTCAATCCGACAATAACCCCGATAACCACCGCTGTCGCCAGTGTAACTGCCATTCCTTTTGGTCCAACAAAAACGCCAATCATCGCGGCAAAGGGCAGGTCTCCCCAGCCCATGCCCTCTTTCTTTTTCACCCCGATCCGGGCAAACGGACGAACAAGGACAAAACGCCATAAAGCCCAGGCGAAAATAACAAAACCGGCACCGATTACGCCACCCACCAGCGCTGGTATGAACCCAAAATGGAAGGAAGGCAATACTGCGGTAATTAAGCCGAGTATCAGCCCGGTCAGGGAAAGGGGAAATGGTAAAATCTTGTGGTCAATGTCAATACCGGAAAGAATGATTAAGAAACTGATAAAAATCAACGCTCTTAATGTTAACCAGTCCCAGCCGAACCGTAGATAGGCGAAAACAAAAAGCCCGCCGCTCAGCAACTCCACCAGCGGATAACGAAGGGATATTGGCTTATGACAGTCACGACATCTACCCCGAAGAAGGAGGTAACTCAAAATCGGGATGTTGTCGTAGAACCGGATTAACTTGCCGCAGTGCGGACAGTGGGAATGAGGAAATAAAATTGACTCGCCACGGGGAATCCGCCAGATGCCGACATTAAAAAAACTGCCCAGTACCAGCCCGAGAATTAAAACAACTATCCAGGTCACTGCCCTTTGGGTCCTGGCGCACTCACCGGACTCTCGGGCGGGATAAAAAGCTTCTTGTCGCTGGCAAGGACGTAGGCAACATCCTGGTCAATCAACCCCCTGGCAACCAGCATCTCCAGACACTGGTCCATCGTCTGCATACCATACTGAGAACCGGTTTGCACCAGTGAGAGGATCTGGTGGGTCTTTGCCTCACGGATAAGATTCTTTATCGCCGGTGTTGCCACCAGCACCTCCATCGCTGCCACCCGCCCCCTGCCATCCTTACGGGGTAAAAGGGTCTGGGAAATAATCCCCCGGATCACACTGGCAAATATCTGACGCACATATTCCTGCTGATCAGCAGGAAATACATCAATCACCCGATCAACCGTTTCGGCAACACTGTTGGTATGCAGGGTGGACAGCACCAGATGACCGGTCTCGGCTGCGGTCAGGGCGAGACTGATCGTTTCCAGGTCACGCATCTCACCCACCAGAATAATATCTGGGTCTTCCCGTAGGGCGGCCCGCAAGGCATTGGAGAAGCTGCGGGTGTCTTCGCCCACTTGCCGCTGGTGGATGAGGCTCTTGATTGGTTCATAGACGAATTCAATCGGGTCTTCGATGGTGAGGATGTGCTCGGCGCGGGTTTTATTAATCAGGTCAATCATTGCCGCCAAGGTGGTGGTTTTCCCTGACCCGGTGGGACCGGTCACCAGGATGAGGCCGCGGGGCCGCTCACTCATTTCGCGGACAATGTTGGGCAGGCCAAGTTGCTCAAAGGTGGGAATTTTGGAACTGAGGGCGCGTAGGCAGGCGGCGTAGGTGCCACGATCTTTATACACATTCACCCGAAAGCGAGCCAGTCCGCGCACACCGTAGGAGCAGTCTAGCTCCCAATTTTGCTCAAGGTTTTTGCGCTGGGTGTTATTGAGCATACTGAAGATCAGCCGTTGGCACTGCTCT
>CAKZPX010000060.1 GCA_937139435.1 uncultured bacterium | reverse complement strand
GGCGAAACCCGTTTAATCCAAATCATTAGCCGTCAGGTCAAAAAGAGAGGCAATGTGCAGGTGGGTATTGGTGATGACGCCTGCGTACTGCAGGATGGAAAAACTGTAATTACCACCGACAGTTACGCCCAGGGGGTACATTTTGACCTCGCCTATATGTCTTATTATCAGGTAGGAACAAGGAGCGCCTGTGCCTGCCTGTCGGACATAGTCGCTATGGGTGCCCGGCCATCGGTACTCCTGGTAGCCATCGCACTCCCTGGTGATACAGAAGAAAAGGACCTGCGCCAGCTTTATAAAGGGATAGAGCTGGTTTGTTCCAAACTTGGTTGCGAGATTGCCGGTGGTGACCTCGTCGCATTTGACCGATTGGTGCTCACCCTTACCGCGATCGGGATGACAGATAAACCACTCCTTCGTTCTGATGCCCGCCCCGGCGACCGTCTCTGTTGTACCGGTTATGCCGGATTAAGCGAAACCGGACGGCTGCTTCTTAACACCGGAGAAAAGATTTCGGGAAAGGATAGCGCCATCCGCCGGCATATTGTTCCTATACCCCGGATTAAAATAATGAAAAAATTAAACGTCAGTATCAATGCCTTGATTGATACATCAGACGGACTGGCTTCTGATATTAGACACATTTCTGAAATGAGCCGGGTGCGAATAATAATATTTCCTGAGAAATTACCCATCCACCCCACCACCCGCGCGCTATGCCGAAAACATCAACTTGATCCGATTAAATTTTCCCTCACTGCTGGCGAAGACTACGAACTGCTTTTTACCACACCTGCTCCACCACCATCCAGAATTGACAGCATTCCCATTACCACAATTGGAACCGTAGAAAAGGGTTCTGGAGTGTTTATAAAACAAAAAAACAAACTGATACCGCTAACGTTTACCGGCTACGAACACTTCCTGTGTTAACATATAGCACAACCAGGAACCCAGAAGAAAAAATATTATCTGGAATTTCTGTGGATAACTATGTGGATAACACCAGATTCGACCATTAACCCCACCTTTACAAACTACAACAAAACGCATTGCCATATTTTTCTACACATGGTGTCTAACTGACTATTTTTATTATAGTTATATTTTTAACTGAAAATTAACAATCCATTTGACAATGCCATATATTGTATTGTAATATTGACTGCATCTATATGAAGTGCCCATATTGTTCAAGTGAAAATGACCGGGTGTTAGATTCCAGACCCGCACAGGATGGTACAGCGATCAGGCGGCGTCGGGAGTGTATTGCCTGTGGTAACCGATGGACAACTTATGAATACATTGAGCGGACGCCGTTAATGGTGATAAAACGGGATGGACGTCGAGAGCCTTATGACCGACAGAAGTTATTAAACGGCATCCTCCTTGCCTGTCGTAAAAGACCGGTAAGCAGGAACCGGATTGAGGAATTGGTGAACAAAGTAGAAGCAAAATTATCCGAAGATAGTCAGACAGAGGTCAGTTCCAAAGAACTGGGTGAACTGGTCCTGGAGCGACTGCTAGAAATTGATCCGGTAGCCTATGTGCGTTTTGCCTCGGTCTACCGGCAGTTTAATAGTCCAGAACAGTTTGTTGAAGAATTAAAACATCTCAAAAAAGGAGGCGAGAGTGAGGAAGACAGGGAGAAGGGCGAAGAAAATTAAAGAAAAGCCCGG
>CAKZPX010000059.1 GCA_937139435.1 uncultured bacterium | reverse complement strand
GAACAAGCTGGTGTTCAACCATGACCGAAAGCAGATGTGCGTAATGGTGTTGCACCCGATACACAGGAAGCCCGTTTTCCCGCCCGAACCGCTCTGCCATCTGTGTGGTGCGATAGTCAGGATGAAGGTCACAGACAACCTTTTCCGGTGTTATCCCGGACCAGCTGCTGAGCCTTTTCAGGGTGGTGAAAAAGAACTTCTCTCCGCCCACGCTGTCCATATCCCCCAGATGGGGACTGAGGAGGATTCTTTTGCCACTGGCAAGGGCGAACGCATTTCTTCCGTCACCTCCCATTGCAATGGTTGGATGTTTCACGTGAAACATTTTATCTCTTATCTCCAGGTGTCCTGGGGCATAACCTCGCGCTCGACGCACAAGAATGGTGTAGTCTTTATCATACATAACCACCGAATCGTCACAGCGGTTGGCGATCTCCCGGTTGTGGGTTAATATTAAATCAAATACCCCGGGCAGTTGCTCATAAAGAGTTTCTTCCTGGATAATAATTGGCTCATCTTTTTTATTGGCGCTGGTCATTACCAGCACCGCTGGTTTGCCAGTTAAGCTGCGGATGGCGGAGAAAAGAAGAAGATGAAGCGGTGAGTAGGCAACCATTATTCCAACGAGGTGGTTTTTCGGGGCAACAGCAGCGGAGATGTGAATTACAGGGTTTGTTTTTCTGGGAAGGAGGACTATCGGGGCAGCAGGAGATTTTAACAGTTTAACCGCTGCACCGGTTACCTGACAGAGCATCCGGGCGGTTTTTATATCCTCAACCATTATTGCCAGCGGCTTTCCTTCCCGATTTTTATTTTTTCTTAACCGGCGCACCACCTTGTCGTTGGTGGCGTCGCAGGCCAGGTGAAAACCACCCAGCCCCTTAATCGCTATCACCTTTCCGGCGATAATTGCCCGGGCAGCGGTTTTGATTATATCTTCTTCTATTATCACTTCTTTTCCTCTTCGGTCAAACAGCATTATTTTTGGTCCGCATTCCGGGCAGGCGATGGGTTCAGCATGATAACGTCGATTAAACTGGTCAATGTATTCTTTTTCGCATTCCGGACACATAGAAAAAAGCCGCATTGTTGTCCGCTCCCGGTCATAGGGGAGCTCTTCAATAATTGTGTATCTCGGACCACACTGAGTGCAGTTTATAAAAGGGTAACTGAAGCGCCGGTCACGGGGAGAAAAAAGTTCTTTCTGGCATTCTGGACAGACCTTTAAATCTGGCAGGACAAATACCCCGGGTTTTTCTGATGTCAGCCGGCTTTTGACTATGGAGAAATTATTGTAACCATATTTTTTTGAATAAGTTACGTTAAACAGACTAATTATTGCCAGCGGTGGCGGGTGATTGCGCAGTTGATTGATGAATTTTTTGAGTTTTGCTCCCTGGGCAAGGATTAAAACGCCCCTTTTTGTGTTCGCCACTGTGCCTTTGATACATAATTTTTTTGCCAGGCGGGAAACAAAAGGGCGGAAACCGATTCCCTGAACCTGACCCTGAATTAATATGCGTGCGGTAATGAGTTTTCTATTTGCCACTAAGGGGGAGTGTTCTTTACCATTTGATTTTAAATAAGTTAGCTATTTTGTTTCCTGCTCCTGCCTCTGCTCCGGTTCAAAAATTTCTTCCTCTTCTTCCTCGGGCACTTCAAGGATGTTTTTGTCGTCCTTCTTTTTGATAATGATTGTCAATGCTACAGTCGTCCCTGATATCCAGACAGAGAGTCCATAACCAATTACAATAAGGGCAATTGCATAGCCGCAAGCAGCAAGGAGAATTGAACCAATGGTTATGCTCCATACCGGGTTAAACCACGGTGTTGGTATGTAGATGTTCGGTATGCCATAAATCCTTGCTTCCCAGAGAAACGCCTCGTGGAGCGGAGTAAAAACTCCCCATCTGGGGATGACAATTTTAAAAATTGATTCGGCGCCAGCGAGCATTTCCTGCCATTTTTCACCCATAAAAGTCCCAAGTATTAATGAGCCAATTCTTGTGGACAGGTTGGCTGCGATACCAAGGAGAAAGGAACCAAATCTTGCGAGAATTGCGGTGATGATGGTGTACCAGACAAAGCGTGCTGGTTGTTCGTTGATGCAGGAGAAAACCTCAAACATGGTGTCAAAGGTGTCGTTGCCCATTGTGCCCACTATCGCCGGGCTGTAAAGCAGGGTAAAAAATAGCACAATGAGAAGATAGAGAATGAAAAGGGAGGCAAAGAAGCCAATAATTGCGAGCAGGGCGGTAAATATTGTACCGAAATGAGGGATGGCGCCAATTGCGCTGAGAATTAGACCGGCGATCACAATCAGGGCAATGAAGGCGATGATTAAGAGCGGACTGCCGAGCAGGGAACCGGTGTTTTTCAGGGCGAATTTGAAACCTTCGCCTGCCTCAAAAAACTCGTTACCGCGCAGTTGCTCAAATGTTACCTTCGCAATTGCTGCGGCGGTAACAAGCATTACCAGAACAAACCAGACAACACCAAGGGAATAAATCAGCCAGGAAAACCACGGGAAGGGCAGGTCCGGACGGGGGAATGGTAACAGGCGGAAGATCTCCCAGACCGAAAGCCAGTCGTTGCCCGCGGTAAGGTGGGCGACGTAAGCAAGTATGCCATAACCAGCAAAGGCAAACAAAAGGCCGACCATTGCCATTCCAACCTTTTTGGCTGAGAAACCCAGCCTTAATGAACGGAAGATGTCCTTGTAGTTGAAATTTAAACTACCCATTTTAACTCCTTCCTTTTAAAAACACCCGGATTATCCAGAAAAGGAATATAAATATGCCCGCCCAGAGTAACCAGAAAAGCCAGCGGAGCGGTAGCCGGTATTGCCGCTCCGGAAAGAACCGGCGCCGGAACCGAATCATTCAGGTTTATTTTCCACAAAACCGACACTTTGTCAATGGGTAACTACCACCCGAGCAGATCCACTCTTTGACCGGATGATATAAACACCGGGCTGGACCGGTCGGCTGGTAAAATCGGTTCCGTCCCACTGACGCGCACCCGGTAGCAATCTTTGCACCGGGACGCCAAGGCTGTTGAATATTGTTGCCGGCTGTTCTATGGCGGTGAAAAAGAAGGGGGGGCGCCCCACTGATGGTTGAACAGAACTTATTATTCTCCCGTGGGTTAGATTATTTTCCCCAGCTCCGGTTGGGGGAAGGGCGCCGGCGAATTTAGCGAGCGTGGCCACCGCCGCCTTAATTGCTTCGGTTGTCATGAGCCAGTTGTTGGTGCCGCAGTGTGTATAGTAGAGCGGACCGATGGTATCACCGACTGTGTGGTACATTGGAGTGAAGTCACGTTCAATCCCGCATAAGGCAACATAGCCCTGCTGCCAGAAGGAGTGGTGGTCAGATGATGGGTAGCGTGTCACCAGACGCCGGTAGGTTTTAAGGTTGGTATATGTTTGGGCGCTGGCAATGAATGAGTCTACCAACCAGGCACAATTGGGATTACTGCTTTTACCGACGACATTCAGAGTGTCAAGGTTCTCGCGGCCATAAGAGATCATATCAAAATTAAGCACCGCACGGATGGAGTCGCCCCGGCGCCGGGCGCGGGTGGCAAAACTGTCCGAACCCCACAGCCCCTGTTCCTCACCGGAAAATCCGATAAAGTAGACCGAATAGGCGAAGTCAATGTCACTGAAAACCCTTGCTGCTTCCAGAACCGCGGTTGTTCCAGAGGCGTTGTCGTCAGAGCCAGGGCAGCGGTACGGAGCATAATCAGAGGTATTGTCAATGTGTCCGCAGATTATGTATATCTGGCGGGGATTGACCCGACCGTGCTTTACGCCAATAACATTGGGCGCATAACCGGGAAGAAATGGTTCCAGCGCGGTAGAATCGCACCCATAGGCAAGTAATTTTTCCCGCATCCACTCCACCGCCCGGAAGCAGGATTCGCTGGTGGAATAGCGGGTATAAAATTCTTGCAGGCGGCGGATGGTATTTAGAACCGAATCCGCATTAACCCTTGCCACCAGTTGTTGAACCAGGTTTTCTGAAACCGGATAGGGCAGGGGTGAAGGAAACTCTTCATAGAGCGGCAAAGGGTTGAGGGCAATTTTACTCAGTTTTACCGGCAGGCGGTTAAGGGAGAGGATATTGTCTGGAGATGTGACAAGAAAAACACCTTCATCATCACTGGCAATGATTTGCCCGAATTGAGTTAGTTGGTGTCGGTCAAATCCCGGTGCAGTCAGCAGATAAAACAATAATTTTTCTCCGATGTTATCTACCAGTTTCTCTGTTGCCACGCCCATTTGCTGGAGCCGGTTACAGTCGGTCTCGGTGCCGCAAATCAGGCAGTAGTCTGGTAGTTCAACAATTACTGGCAGACCAAGCTTAACCAGTTTATCTGTAACCAGTTCTGCGGGCCGCTCAACACGCAAAATGGACCGTCCTTGACTTTTGTTGAACAGAACACTCAGGATACACAAAAGGGAGATGATTACGCAACATCGCATTGCCAACTCCTTTTTCCCCTTGCTGTCGTTTTGCACAGCTATGGGATTTAATATAAAATGATAGCCATTAACCGGCTGGTGTCAAACAGTCGGTCAGCGGAGAAAAACAATTTTCTTTATACTTTTATCGGTGGAGGAGAAGTAAATGCCCGGTCGCAGGTTATTTTTTGCTACCATTTTTCCGGTGGCATCAAACAGGGGTCCGTGAATTCCTGTGGAGGTTACTTTTGCTGGTGTTAAAATGGTAGTAACCGGTGCCAACCGCCCGATATTAATATTGTGATTTTCTCCGCCGGAAAGAATGGTGCGGGAGAATAATAGTCCCCGGGCCGAGTCTCGCTGGTAGGCGCTGAAGATAACCGCCGGAAACGAGGAGTGACGCCAGCGCAGCGGAACCAGTCTTGCTCGGGCGCCATAAATGTTAGTCTGCACCCGCCGGTCATTTACGATTCTCGGTGCGGAGACGGTTTGAGGCAGATAACTGCGTGCACTGCACCAGTAAAGCACGGTGGGGTCGTTTTCTCCTCTACCACCAGCGTTATAAACCATGTCCACATTCCAGCGCCCGGGTAGAAGTACCGGTAACCATTCGTCAATAAACATCTCGCCGAGCGTATCTGGAGTGAACCACCAGGATCCACCGCTGGTTGAGAAGGTAAACTCCAGATCCAGCATCTCGGTGTCACGACGGGCAACTGTCCAGACCGCCCATACTGGTGCGCGCCAGGGCGGGAAGGTGTCTGTCTGGACAACAGCCGGATAAAAGCATTGCTCGTAACCGCTTTTTAAGACGCTCAACCCCCGCCACCGTCCCGGAGCACCATAGTAAGGATTGGCGGAATAATGGATTTCTCGACCTGAAAGGGCGTAGCGCCAGACACAGTGCAGAAGAGAACCCGCGCCAGAAGAGAGCGAAGGGTGGAAGCAGTTCCAGAAACCCTGAGGTGCTTCCCAGGTGCTACCCTGGTCTCGGGAACGGGTGAAATATCCATTGCGTCCGGTGCGCTGTTCATTAACATAGAGGCAGTACAGGTAGTAGTTGCTGTCTCTGTCCGTGGCGACAGAGACTCGGTCAATGGTGTCCGGACCAACCGCCACCGCAACGGTCTGGATAACACCACTTGCCGGGAACAGTCGCAAAAGATACAGGTCGCCGTCACCATCCGGACTGAGATAAAATATAAAGACTGGGCTGTCATGGGTATTGCCGGCAACCATTTCTATTTGACGAGCAGGCGCAACCGAAGCACTCTCAACCACCTTTTGCCAGCTGTTGCCCCGGTCTAACGAGGTGTAGACCAATAAACGGCCATCCGGCGTGCTTAAAGCGACCCAGATGTTTTCGTTGCGGGCAATGGTAGCACCAAAGGCGGTAATGGTGTTGGTATCAATGGTGGTCAGCGGGTTGAACATGTTGTCCGGAGATAAATAGGGGATTGTGCTGGTGTAGCAAGAGGTTGATGATACCCGAGCCGGGTTTAATGAAGTGGGCGGGGTGAGTTCAGGTCCAGAAAGAAGGAACGCGGTAGGAATGGTTGCAATAAACAAGAACCAGAGCACCAATTAAAGTTAACCCTGATGACAGGGGTCTGTCAATTTTATCCTTTAATTGCAGGGGACAATACTACCGATAAGCGATCTTTTCAGGAATCTTTACTGTAGATTTATTCGGCAAGCCAGAAAAATGTTGTTTTACCCGCATGTTTTGTAGAAAAAATCCTCAGATTGCCTATTGAATTTTGTGTTATTATTATTATAATAAGGAAAAGGAGACAGATCTTTGTCATCTGATTTCCCGGTTATTCTTGTTTGTTTTAGTACCAGGGAGAGGTTTGACCTCCTTGTGAGCGCGTGTAAGGTACATCCAGAACCCCAGGTTTTAAAGGAATTTCATTTTGTTTATTGTGATTCATGGACAGGGATAAGGTCCTGGTACATCAGGAACAAGGGGAAGTATGTGGCGCTGATTGTCCTGGAAGTAGACTTTTCTGAAATTCCATCTGGAGCAGAGGGGCGGCTGGTCACTTTTTCCACGCCCTTAAGACCGACAGTGGATAATGTTGATATAAAAAGATTCCAAGGGCTGGTTATATTTGAGCACATCCGGCAGTCGGGTTTAGACCAGGTGGCGCCGGTGCTTTTTATTGTTTCCGAGGCAAACATAGAGGTGGTACGGGAGTTCGCCACTATCCTGGGGACTGCTGGCTATGGTAACTGCTCATTTGCTAGCGGCGACCTGACAGCGACCAGTTCCCTCGGAGATATCATATACGGAATTTATAATTATGCCCTGCGGCCTTTAAGTGAACATGACCGACAATTGTGGCGAGAGCGGTATCGGATGGTGATGGGGCGTTCACGTAGGATGGCGCTCCTGGCACAGGATATTGAACGGCTGGCGGTTACCGATAGTACCGTGTTGATTTTAGGTGAACAGGGTGTGGGCAAGGAGATGGTTGCCCAGGCACTACACCGGATGAGTTTTCGTTATAAAGAGCCCAACCATATTGAACCGGTTGCCCTGCACATGACCGCGCTGGAGCGTTCACTGGTGGTGGACGAACTTTTCGGACATGAGAAAGGAGCTTTTACCGATGCCCGCAGCGAGCGTGCCGGTATTTTTGAGACCGCGCGCGGGTCGACGGTCTTCCTTGATGAAATTGGCGATATTGACCAGGAGTTACAGACGAAACTGCGCCGGGTGATTGAGTATAAGAAAATCAAACGCCTGGGTTCATCGATTGAG
Source organism: uncultured bacterium (assembly GCA_937139435.1). Classification (GTDB taxonomy): domain Bacteria; phylum Hydrothermota; class Tepidihabitantia; order Tepidihabitantales; family Tepidihabitantaceae; genus Tepidihabitans. The sequence goes on along the minus strand of CAKZPX010000059.1, from coordinate 4,015 downwards.
CGGGAGGTTGATGTGCGGATTATTGCTGCGACCAATCTGCCGCTTGAGACGTTACAGGAAAAATTCCGCCCTGATTTTTATAGCCGAATGGTGCAGGAATGTATTTATGTACCATCAGTGCGCGAGCGGTGGACAGACGAGATATATGACAGGGTGATTGATGACATTGGAGAACTGTTCTGGTTTGTTGTTGAAGAGAAAAATCAGAGTCCTTGGGTGCGTAACCGTCTGAAGGTTGATATGAATGCAATAAAGTTTCTTGCCCGGCTGGTTATTTCTTATATTGCAGGAAGAAATGATTTGTTTTCCGGTAATATGCGTTCCCTTTGTTCGCTGATTGAGCGGGCTTATGACCGGGCGCAGTTTGAGCGAGCACCTGTAGTTGGTATGGGGCACGTGGCGTCGGCACTGCCAGGGCTGACAGCGCCAGCAAGACAATCCACCGCGGGAGACGGAACACCCGGGACAAAGATGTCACTGGAGAAACTGGTTGGCAGCCTGAAACTGGAGGATATAGAAAAGGTTGCGCTAATAGAGGCGTTAAACAAAACCGGAGGCAACCAGACCAGAGCAGCCATACTTCTTGGTATACACCGAGACACACTTATTAAAAAACTCCGACGCTACCAGCTATCGTAATTTTGTCTATATAAAAGTAGATATATGTTTTTATAGAGGCGTGTTTTTAAAGCGCTGGTTGATTGGCACATTTTTAGAATAGTTATTACCGTTATATATTTCGCGGGTAATTTTCTGGCACAGCGTTGCGCCAGAATTGTATTTAAATGGTCGCCATTGACAAATGCTGGTGTTTCAATTTGATAGGAGTGAGTTTTTTTTCTGACCCGTGGGGTTGATAGTAGAGATGCCGGGTTGTCTTTAAATTGGTCGGTTGTGTTAGTAACCAAATTTTTATATGTTATGGCCTTTATCTGTTAATTGCCGGGCGGGCATGGTTATTGCTTAATTTTTTCACGAGGGGTGACCAATGGCGGTGGATATTATCATTATAAGTTTGATTGTCTTTTTCGCCTTTAAGGGTTATTTTTCAGGCTTGATGAGGAGGTTCTGCCCGCTAGTTTTTCCTTTCCTTGGGCTCGTTATCGGCTTCAAGTATCACACCGTACTCGCCCCGGCATTCGACCGCTTCCTGAACAACTACCCCGTTTCCTCAATGTCCGCCTTTCTCTTCTGCGCGGTCATTGTCTGGCTCGGGCTGAGGATTGTCCGGAACCTGCTTTTGAAACTTCTGGACTGGAGCCGTCTTGAAGGGCTGGACGCCTTCCTGGGTGGGATTTTCGGATTAACCAAAGCCCTGACCGTGGCATGGATTAGTCTTGTCATCATCTTGACGCTCATTCCTTCCTCTGTGCGCACCGTTGAGCGTTCTAACGCATCAATGCAGGTTCTTACTCTAATGGAAAGGACAGTGCCGACGCTTACCGACGCTATCAGTGGTTTCGGAAGGAAAGGCGCACTCTTTTATGGCATGGGAAGACTGGCGGGCAGAATTGCGGAGCAGGTTGAGGTGTTGCAGGGGCTCCGGGATATTAATTCCGGGGTTAGTGCAACCCTTGACCTGCTCCATAAAAGCAACTGGTAGTTAAAACCGCGGGCAACTCTGTTTCGCTGTTGCCACTTGCCTTACACCTTTTTTATCGCTATACTACAAAACCTTGGCAGGAAAGATAACAGAACCCAAGCAGATTAGGGGTGATAAGAGGTATTATCTTTTTTTCAGGAGGAACCCATGAAAATATTTATTGATTCTGCGGATATTAAGGAAATAAGAGACGTTGCTTCCTGGGGAATCCTTGCGGGTGTTACCACAAATCCCACCCTGGTAAGTAAGACCGGCAGACCTTTACGGGACTGTATTGCGGAGATTGTTGAAGTAGTTGAGGGACCGGTCTCTGTTGAGGCGATTTCACCGGATGCTGATGGTATGGTAAAAGAGGCAAGAGAGTGGGCAGAACTGGACCGGAACAAGGTAGCGGTGAAGATTCCGATGGGCGTGGAAGGGTTAAAGGCGGTGAGCAGGCTGGCAAAAGAGGGGATTATGACCAATGTCACACTGGTGTTTTCTCCCAATCAGGTGCTTTTAGCATCTCGGGCAGGAGCGACGTTTGTCTCGCCGTTTATCGGTCGGCTGGATGATATCTCGCATGATGGGATGGAGGTGGTGCGGGATGCGGTGGCGCTGATTGAGTATTATGACTTTTCCACCCAGGTGATTGCCGCAAGTATCCGGCACCCCCTGCATGTAGTGGAGGCGATGCGGGCAGGAGCCCATATTGCCACCGTGCCTTATGATGTGCTGGTGAAGATGGTCAGGCATCCGTTGACCGATACCGGTATTAAAAAGTTTTATGATGATTATCAGAAAATTCCCAAGAAGTAGAGGTGAGTTATGCCAATAGTTAATTCCAAAACCGGTCAGGTGCGCAAGAGTTACTCGGTGGCGGAGTTGATTCAGGCGGCAAACCTGATGCGGGGTTATAATCTTATTGCGCTGTGTGCTGCGGGTTCAGGGCATGCGGGTGGAACGCTGTCAATAATGGATGTCACCGCTGCACTATATCTCCATGTTGCCCGGCATGATCCGGAGGATCCCTATTGGGATGACCGGGACCGGATTATCTGGTCAACCGGTCATAAGGCACCAGCGCTTTATATCGGACTGGGGATGGCGGGTTATTTTCCGGTGGAGGATGTGGTGCGTCTGCGCCGGCTCTATGCGCCGTATCAGGGACATCCGCACTGGCTGAAACTGCCGGGTGTAGAGATATCTTCTGGCTCTCTGGGGCAGGGGCTTTCGGTGGCGGTGGGTATTGCGCTTGCTGCACAGCTGGACAAAAAGGATTATCGGGTCTACTGCCTCACCGGGGATGGTGAGCATCAGGAGGGGCAGATCTGGGAGGCGGTGATGGAGGCGGGTGCCTATCATCTGGATAACCTGTGCTGTATTCTGGACAAGAACCGGTTACAGATTGATGGCTGGGTGAAAGATGTGATGAATATTGACCCGATTGCTGATAAATACCGGTCGTTTGGCTGGAATGTGATTGAGATTGATGGGCATAATATGCACCAGATCCTTGCCGCTTTTGATAAGGCGGGCAAGCATAAAGGACAGCCCACGGTAGTTGTGTGCCGGACAACCAAGGGCAAGGGCGTGTCGTTTATGGAAGATGTGGCGGGCTGGCATGGTAAGGCGCCGAATAAGGCGGAGATGATTAAAGGGTTACAGGAACTGGGGCTGCATTATCGGCTTGATTATGAGAAATTGCTGAAGAAGGCAGATGAATATCAGACAGAGGCAACGGCAAAACTGATGGCAAAGGTGCCGAGGTTCAACCGGGACTATTTCTGGAATCAGCAGGAGCGGATGAAGGTGGAGATGAAGGCTACCCGATTTGGTTTTGGTGAGGCGCTGGAGGCGGTGGGTGATGACCCTGGGGTGTGCTGTATCGGTGCCGACATTTCCAGTTCCATTACCATCTCCAAGTTCTATGAGAAGTTTCCCGAGCGCCGGGGGAGATGGTTTTCGGTCGGGATTGCCGAGCAGTCCGGGACCAATGTCGCTGCCGGTCTGGCAAAAGAGGGCAAACTGCCGGTTTTTGGCACCTACGGGGTTTTTGCTGCAGGCAGGAACCTGGACCAGTTGCGCACCACGGTGTGTTATGGCAACTTTAATGTTCTGATTGCGGGTGCGCATGGTGGGGTGTCGGTTGGACCGGATGGCGCAACCCATCAGGCGCTGGAGGACTTATTTCAGATCTGCGGGTTGCCGAACATGCATGTGTGTGTACCGGCAGATGCCCTGGAGACAAAAAGGGCAACCGAGTTTATGCTTTTACAGCTCAATGGTCCTAAGTACATCCGGTTTGCCCGGGAGGCGACACCAGTAGTTACTCGACCTGATACGCCCTGGGTTTGGGGAATGCCAAATGTGTATCGGTATCGGGGGGAGAAGGACAGTTTTCTTGATGCGTTTGAAGTGAAGACCGCTGAT
>CAKZPX010000058.1 GCA_937139435.1 uncultured bacterium | reverse complement strand
ACGAATTCTTCGAATTAGTTAATCAACAAACGCATTCAGAAATAAAAGATTATCTTCTTCGATATTCTTTGCAATACGATGATAAACATATATTTGTTCCACGAAATTGTCAAACAATGGATTTACTATTCTGCTGAACACTAATCGGTTATAACATAGCCGTCCACAAAAGCCTGTTCAAACTCATATACCCCGTGAAAATCCTCGAGGCGTTCGTTTCCTCTTTTAACCATTAAACCAGCGTTGACAAGATTAAATACTATCTGACCAATGTCGTCGGTTGTGTAAATCCCCCAGGAGTTCAGAACCATCTTAGCCATCTGTCCGTAACGTTTGAGCATTAATTGGCGTATGCCTTCCAGCAACTCATGAGCAGTGATATGGTCTTTCCTGCCGGTTATTTTATAAGCGTACTGTAGCCCGTCGTTGATTAATAAATAAGCGTCAAGAGGAAAACGGGGGTCTTTTTTTATTAACTCGCTTAGTAATATCATTCCAGACAGGATATTTTACTTCATTTTATCCTCCCGAGCAAGTATTTTTATTTATCAATGCTGTTTTCTGGAGGCAATTAAATAGACGAAAAAAACATTTCTTTTTCCATTGACTTTTATATGCGATATTTTAACATTATCGCCTGTGTTATCCATAACACGAAATCAGGGATTTCAACGGCAGGCACGGCTTCCATTTGGCTGGGTAAAAGTGTACTGGCAGAATGGGATGATTGTGCGTGTAGAATTAAGTCAGCGGTTAAAAGGAGAGTCAGATTCTGAACTTGCCGAGGTTATTGAGCGGATAGTCCGCAATGGCGGTGCAGAAAGGATTTTTAAAATTAACTGGCAGGGCATTAGTAAATTTGCCCGTATGATATTGAAATGTTGCGGAAGAATAAGATTCGGTGAAGTTATAAGTTACGGAGAACTGGCAAAGACAGCAGGATTACCGGGTGCAGCTCGAGCAATAGGGCAGGTTATGGCACATAATCGTTTCCCGTTGTTTTTTCCGTGTCATCGTGTAGTAACAGCTGATGGAAGATTAGGTGGTTTCACCGGAGGGGTCTGGATAAAGAAGCATCTTTTGGAATTTGAAGGATGGCGAATTTTGGGTAATGATTGGAATGCAAGGGTGGTGCGATGAAGGGAGAAAATAAAGAAGCAAGTTTAATTGTGGAGCGTCTGGAAGTTGGACCCCTGGTTACCAACTGTTATATTCTGAAATCCGGAGAAGAAATAGTGGTGATTGACCCGGGAGGGGATGCGGAATTGATTTTAGCAAAAATTCGTGAGTTAGAGGGTTCGGTAAAGTTGGTAATCAACACCCACGGGCATATTGATCATATCGCCGCCAATAACGATATCGTTGCAGCGACCGGTGCTGAACTTGTTGTGCACCAGCTTGATGCCGAGATGCTCGTTAACCCAAGGATAAATCTTGCGGCACTTACCGGTTTGACTTTTAATTCCATCCAACCAGCCCGGATAGTAGTTGAGTGCGATAAAATTAACTGTGGAGGTGAAATATTACAGATAATCCACACTCCGGGGCATACACCCGGAAGTATGTGCCTTCTTGGTAATGGCTATATCTTTACCGGAGATACTTTATTTGTAGATTCAATCGGAAGAGTGGACCTTCCCGGTGGTTCGGAAAAGGCCATGCGCTCTTCTTTGAAAAAACTACAGATGTTGTTAAGACATGAAGTAATGCTTTATCCCGGTCATGGTCCAACAGGAACTTTTGGCAAAGCACTTTTATTAAATCCGTTTCTTGGTGGGATGTGGACTGCTTGACAGTGGGATAAAAATGTCTATTTTAATTTGGTATGTTTAGCAACAGGAGGACTAATGGCCAAGATCAGAGTCGGTATTATTGGTGTCGGTAATTGCGCCAGCAGTCTGGTACAGGGTGTTCATTATTACCGTAACGCCAAAGAAGGTGAATCTATCCCGGGAATAATGCATGTAAATCTTGGTGGATACCACATTAGTGATATTGAGTTCAGTGTGGCGATAGATATTGATCGCAGGAAGGTAGGCAAGGACCTTGCGCAGGCGATATTCACTTACCCCAATAATACTTACAAATTTACCGATGTGCCCAAGACAGGCGTCAGGGTTATCCGAGGCATGACCCACGATGGCCTGGGTTACTATCTCTCCCAGATAATTGAGAAGGCGCCGGGTCCCACCGCAGACATTGTTA
>CAKZPX010000057.1 GCA_937139435.1 uncultured bacterium | reverse complement strand
GCCGGCAGGCGCATTTTCGTATTCGGCACCGAGAAATAGATAGGTACCCGGGGAGGACGCACCGATTGTAACCATCACTTCGGAACTAAGGGCAAGCGGTTCTGACAGTAGCTGTTTTAGCCGGTGGAGCTGGCGCCGGGCAACCGTTAAAGGCAACTGACTGACTGCCGCGATGGCGTTCAGGCGCTGGAGGTTGCCGGCACTGGTGATGTGGATGGGGTTGAGTTTTTCAACACGGACCGGCTGGGTACGAAGGATTATCTCACCTCCACCAACCGGATAGAAGCCGGCTTTTTTTATCTCTGTCTCAGCCGGGTAACCTATACACCGGATAAAGGGGAGAAGAGCCTGTGCCAGGAACTCAAAGGGTGGGCTGAATGGGACATGGGTGCCACCGCGGATTGTTGCCTGAACCGGTTGCGGGGCAAAGAGCATTACCGGTAGGATTGTCTGGACAACCAGGGTAATTGCACCCGCACTTCCCTTTTCAGCAGCGACATCAATGATGAGGTCCTCAGCGGTTATTCTTTCCGGGATAAACAGTAGTTCGGTGGCGCCGATGCGGTCGCCCTGAAGATAAGCCCGGGTAAGCTGGGCAACCGCCCGGACACCGGCGAGGTGCTGGGGCATGAGTCCGGGGCGGGGACGCCGGAGCCGGATATTTTTTATTTTAAATGGAACACCGAGGATGGCAGAAAGGGCAAGGCTGGTGCGGAGAATTTGTCCACCTCCGGTTCCCAGCGCTCCGTCCAGTGTTACCGGTTCAGGCATCGTTACTCAACCACAAAGGAGTTTTAAGAATTGCCGGGCGTTTTTCAGCATATCCTGGTCGTTATTGAAAAAGGCATACACCGTAGCGGGCTTTTTCCTTTTTAATTCGGTGAAGATTTCCTTTAACTCGGTGGCGGTGTAGTCATGATGATACCAGAAGGTACGACCGTGCAGGCGCAGGTAGATGGTGCCGGAGGTGTTAAATGACCACCGGGGGAGTTGCGGGGCGTCTACCGAGACCAGGGTAATTGGAACTTTTTCTGCCCATTCCTCGGTTGCCGGGTTGAACCACAGTTCGTGGCGTGGTTCCAGGGCAAAGCGCCGCTTTAGCCCGGTGCTGGCGGCAAACCGGGCGATGGTTTTCTTTATTGCCGGGGTCAGCCGGGGAGGCAGCTGGAAGAGGTAGAAGTCAATCTTTTCCTCCAGCGGTGAGAAAAGGTTATGAAACCTTTCCCAGAGTTCCAGTGCCGGAGTGTTAAAGCAGTGGGTATGGGTGATGAGGCGGGATGCCTTAACCACCCAGCGCAGCCCTGCACCCTTTTTTGCCCAAGATTTTATCTGGTTGGGAAAAGGGAAGCGGTAAAATGAGGCGTTGAGTTCAATTGCGTTGAGACCGGATTTAGCAACATACCAGTCCAGGCTGTGTTCCGGGTTCCAGTCGTAAAACCAGCCCGAGGTTCCGACAAACACCCGCACAGAAAATGATAGTCTCCCCCCAAGCACCTGTCAAACCGCTTTAAGAACAACAACGGGTTTTGTCGGTGGTGTCCGGCAGGATAGTACCGGGTTGCGGAGGATAGAAAACAGTCTTGGGTTAAGAGGTAAAACCGGGAAACTGGTGGTCATCTAAAACTTGACAGGGATATTCTGGGGTCTATAATTCTAATGATGTTGGCAAGCTGCTATTTTAAAAGGAGGAAGAATGCGCAAAGAGCATATGGCTTTTGCGGCAGCAGTGTTTTTGTTTCTGGTACCTTTCCTGCCGATTGTTGCTGCTGAGGTAAATCACAGTCCCTGCCTCTGTGGTGCAAAGATAACGCCAATGCAGGGCGGTGCCAGAAATGTATATATTGCTCAGGTCCGTTATTCTGATCCGGATAATGACGCTCCGGCAAAGGTAGAAGTATATATTGACGGGATTGCTTATCCAATGCGTCTTGTTAAGGGAAAACCGGCAGCCGGTATCTATCAGGCAAGGCTAACATTACCCCCCGGAGAGCACAATTACTATTTTTATGCCGAGGACATCCGTGGGATGTCCGAACGTTTCCCGCGCTATGGGGTAAAACCCGGTCCCTATGTGGGTAAGGGTAAACAGGTTTATAATCGTGTTCCGGTGCTGAGTTTGGGTGGAGTGCGGGACGATTACATAACCGGCGAAGGTATTTATACATTTACCGTTAAATATACTGATAAAGACGGAGCGAAACCAAAGATGGTACGGGTGGTGATTGATGGTATCCCTTATGACATGGAACTGTTACAGGGCTCGCCGGCAGAT
>CAKZPX010000056.1 GCA_937139435.1 uncultured bacterium | reverse complement strand
AAGCAGGCAACGTTGATCAACCACCGCTCTGTATCGTCAACCCTCAGATAGTAAAAAACGCAGGTAAAATTGAGGCAGAGGAAGGGTGTCTGTCGCTTCCTGATATTTACGAAATCGTCCCTCGCCCGGAGATGGTCATCATCAAGGGCATCACCCACGAAGGAAAACCAATAGAATTGGAGGCAACAAGGCTCCTCGCTCGGGCAATAGCCCATGAGATTGACCACCTCAATGGTATCCTCTTTATTGACCACATCAGCGATTTACGCCGAAAACTCCTTGCCCAGCGATTAAAGGAACTGGAAGAACTGGAGCGACGTGCTTGCGTATAGCCTTCTTTGGCACAACGAACTTCGCCATTCCCACACTAACATTACTTCATAAAATGGGTCATGAAATTATCTCGGTGGTAACCATCCCCCCACGTCCCAAAGGACGGGGCAGAAAAGTTTCGCCGACACCGGTAGCAACTGTTGCTCGCTCTCTTAACCTCCCTGTTTTCACACCGGAAAACCCCAATAGTTCGCAGTTTGTTGCAGCACTGCGTCAATACGCACCGGATTGTGGTGTCCTTGTTGCATACGGGATTATTCTTAAAGAACCGTTACTGAACATCCCCCGATTGGGATTTATCAACCTCCACCCCTCACTCCTTCCTAAATATCGCGGCGCTGCTCCAATCCCACGACAGTTAATGGATGGCTGTACTGAATCAGGTTTAACGGTAATCGCCATGGATCCTGGCGTTGATTCGGGCGACATTCTCAATCAACTATCAATCAGTGTGAACCCTGACGAAACCGCAGGAGAACTGGAATCAAGGCTGGCGCAACTGGGTGCTGAACTGGTGCACAAAACACTAACCCAGCTGGAAAAAGGCAATGCGGTTCGCATATCCCAAAACCACAAACTGGCAACTAAAGCCCCTAAAATAACATCTGCCGACCGGTTGATTGACTGGCAAAAACCCGGGGAGGAGATTCACAACCGCATCCGCGCCCTTTCTCCGGAACCCGGGGCTGTCACTTCGTTTCGTAAAACCCCGGTGATTATACTTCGCTCCCGAATATTAAAAACCCATCAGCCTGCTTGCCCGCCGGGCACAATCATCACTGAATTACCCGGTATGGTAGTGGCTACCGGTAACGGACTGCTTGAAATTCTGGAATTAAAGCCCGCCGGTAAAAAGATATTGTCCGGAAAGGACTTTCGTAACGGCTACCGTCCTTTTGAAGGAGAAATGCTCGGAAATGAAGGGTAAAAAGTCCAAACGTCCTCTCCTGACATTTGTCAAGATTCTTATCACTCTTTCGTTAATCGTCCTCGCTTTTTGGGCGTTGAACCTTTTGATGCCGCTACTGGTGCATAAAGGCAATGAAGTAGCCGTACCCAATCTTATTGGAATGACCGAGGCAGATGCAGAGAAAACCATTGTACCACTGGGTCTGAAAATTGGTACTGCTAGAAAAGTTCCCCATCCGGATATTCCCATCGGACGGGTTGTTGCCCAGTATCCGCGACCGGGACGAAAAGTCAAAGTCGGACGCGAAATTGACCTGGATATTAGCGCCGGGGCAAATGTGGTAAAAATCCCCAACCTTGAAGGGTTACCGCTACCCCAGGCAATTACCGCGCTGGAACGCGCCGGGTTCGTTATCGCCCGTGTTGAATCAATAAGAAGTGCTAATGTGCCGGCTGGCAGAGTTGCCGCCCTCTTTCCCCCTGCAGGAACCGAGGTTCGACAGGGGACCGAGGTTGTTATATCAGTATCAACCAAAACCGGAACATTCCCCATGCCTAACCTTGTTGGGCTTAACATTGAAACCGCCCGCGGAATAATTGCCTCCCACGGAATGGTTCTCGGTCAGATAAAATCGGCGGTAAGTACAGAACCGCTTGGCACTGTCCTCTTTCAGTATCCAGAAGAAGGCATGCCAGTAATAAGCGGAGATACCGTAAGTTTAATCGTTGCCACTGACTCTAATCCGGCTACCAAAAGATGACAAAAGTTTCAGCATCTATTCTTGATTGTGATTTCCTTCATCTGGAAAAAGAAATTCGGGCGGTAATTGCTGCCGGAATTGACTCACTCCATCTTGATATTATGGACGGACAATTTGTCCCCAATTTAAGTTTTGGTGTTCCGATAGCAAAATCTCTTCGGAAGATTGTCACTGTGCCGGTATACGCCCATCTGATGGTTATTAAACCTGAGAATATTATAGAAAAATTTATCCCCCATGCTGATTTTATCATTTTTCATGTTGAAGCCGCAGAAGACCCGGAAAGATGCATCAGTATCATTAAAACATCAGAACGCGAAGCCGGAATGTCACTCAACCCCGACACACCGATAGAAATGATAAAACCTTACCTCCAGACTATCGACAATGTCCTGGTCATGAGTGTCTATCCCGGGTTTGGAGGACAGCAGTTTATACCCACGGCACTGGAGCGTATCCGCCTCCTTAGCGAACTAAGAAAAGAAACCGGCGGTTCGTTTACTATCTCGGTAGATGGCGGCGTCTCGCCAGCAAATTGTCACTCCATCGTCAAGGCGGGTGCTGATATTCTAATTGCTGGCAGCGCAATATTTAAAAGCCCTGACTATGCACAGACCATAAGGCAACTCCGATGTTTGACATCCTGACTCAGAAACTTGCCGAACTCCAGCGCAAACTATTAGGTCGGGGAAAACTTACCCCTGCCGAAATAACACGCACCATGGGCGAAATCCGCACCATTCTTCTGGAGGCGGATGTAAATTACAGGGTAGTCGGTCAATTTGTCCGCAATGTTGAGGCACGCCTGAAAAACCAAGACATCGCCAGTAGTATCAAACCGGGCGAACTAATTACCTACACCGTATATGAAGAACTGGTCAAAATTCTCGGCGGCACCACACCGAAATTCGAGTTAAAGAAAACACCAGCAATTATCAGTCTCGTAGGGTTACAGGGAACCGGTAAGACAACCATTGCCGGTAAACTTGCCCTACGGTATCGGAAACGACGTCCCCTGCTGGTTGCCTGTGACCCAAAACGTCCCGCAGCCACCCAACAACTCCAGAGTGTTGCGGGACGTGCCAATTGCGACTTCTATCCGGTAGCAAAAGATGTCCTTAACAGCTGCCTTGCAGCTCAGAATTACGCCCGAGAAAAAGGTAACCAGCTCCTAATCCTGGACACTGCGGGCAGATTGCATATTGACGACGAATTAATGCAGGAATTAAAGTTAATTGAAGACAAAGTTAAACCCGATACCACCTTCCTGGTTCTGGACGGCATGGTCGGACAGGATGCGGTAAACCAGGCTTCAGAATTCAATCAGCGCCTAACTATTACCGGTTGCTGTTTTACTAAACTGGATGGTGACGCCCGGGGCGGCGCTGTCCTCTCGGTCCGTCAGGTTACTGGACTGCCCGTTTACTTTATCTCTACCGGAGAAAAACTTGAAGACCTGGAAGAGTTTCACCCTGACCGTATTGCTGCCCGAATTCTCGGGATGGGCGATATCAAAACACTGATGGAAAAGGTTCAGGGATCAACCAATGTGGAAGACCAGCGCCAGCTGGCAGAAAAATTCATCAAGGGCAAATTTGACCTGGAAGACTTTCTTAACCAGATAAAAACCGTCAAAAAGATGGGTTCGCTCTCTAAACTAATTGCCCTGGTTCCCGGTGCCGCCAGTGTTGACGTGGATGAAGATGAACTGGTAAAAATTGAGGCAATAATCCAGTCAATGACCCCGGAAGAACGCCGTAACCCCGATATCATCAACGGCTCCCGCCGCCGACGTATCGCTGATGGCTCCGGAACAACCGTCACCGATGTCAACCGCCTGCTTAAAGAATTTGAGCAGGCACGTGCGCTTGCCCGCCAGTTTTCTTCCGGTAAATCCCCCCGTTTCCGAATTCGTTAACTAATATATTTTCAGATAATTACAAGTAAAAAGCGGGGGTCGCTGAAACTATAGGCGGTTAATTTCCTGATCATAAGATAGAACCGGATCGGAAATTTCTTTTCTGGAAACAGGTTGTGTTTTATTTCATCGCCTCGGCTTTGGTCCACGGACGGTCAAGCCGGAATTCATTAAGGTCAATCGTTGACCTGCCCTGCACGATTAACTCCGCCATCAGTTTCCCCAGTGCTGGACCAAACATAAATCCGTGCCCACTCATCCCCGCAGATACATAAAACCCCTCAACCGGTGTGCCACTGCATATCGGGTTTCCATCCGGGGTCATCTCATAAGAACCAGCCCAGTGCCGGAGTACCTTTACCAGCGCCAGTTTGGGTAGAAGACGCACCATTCTTCTCGGCATTTCAGTAATAAACTCATCTGAGGCATCTAAATTATGTCCCGGGACAATTGGTACCGGTGTATAACAACCAATGAAATGACCGGTACCATAATGCTGGACAAAATAACAGCCGTCAGGACGATAGTCCACAAGCATTGGTTCCAGACAGCGCTCCACCGCTTCTGTAACCAGCGCCTCATGCCGGTCGGGTTTTACCGGCACATCAACCCCGGCAAGTTTTCCTACATCCTCTGCCCAGGGTCCGGCAGCGTTCAAAACCACCGGGGTAAAAAACTCGTTTCCATCCGCAGTAACCACCGATACCACCTTACCACCAATGACATTAATGCGTTTTACCTCTTGGCACACAAGAACTTCACCCCTAAATCTTTTTATCCCCTCCAGATAACCGTAGGTAACCTTAAAGGGGTTAGCCTGACCATCAGTAGGACACCAGGCACCACCAAGAAGCCCTTCTGCATTCAACCCCGGCACAATCCGACAGCATTCTTCTTTTGATATGAATTCTACTTTTAACCCGTATCTTTTTTGTATTTCAATTGCCTGTAAAAATGATTGCTTACGCTGCTCATCAAAGGCAAGAAAAAGATAGCCACCAGCATACCATTCAATATCAACACCCAATTCCTCATCCAGTTCCTGGAACATCTTAATACTCTCCAGCATCACCCGGATGGTCAAATCATGGGTAAATTGAGCCCGGATACCGCCAATACATCTGCCGGTTGAACCGGCACACGGAAAAGCACGTTCTAACAGGACTACCTTTAAACCCTGACGGGCAAGGTAATATCCGGTGGCGGCGCCAATAATCCCGCCTCCGATTACGACTGCGTCAGCGGTTCCCCTGCTCATTTTTATAACCGGCAAGTAAACCCAGTGGCAATGGTTTTAATGGCGGGCGAGAAGTGGGAAACTTCTGGCTGGAGACTGGTATTTCGGTTTCCTCTTCAATCAACCGGGCGATAACCTTCAAACAACCGCGCCCACCACAGTGTCCCATACCGGTGCGCAAAATCCTCTTTATCTCTTCCAGCGAATGGTAGCCAGCACGAATCACAGCACGAATTTCTGCCTCGGTTATTTCTTCACAACGACACACTATTACATTATCAGTTTTAGCCTTTCGGTAACCCTTCTTCTTTCTCATCGTCCTAATAGTTCAAAAAACACCCTTTCCCATAGTGCTGATGGCAGTAACCCCAGACCTGATTTCGGTCGCGGGTAAGATACCACTTCATAATCTCCTTTTACGCCCGCTTTCTCGCAACAGAAATCAATTGCCTCCATCAGACCGGCAAGTGAATCAACCAGACCGAATCGCTGGGCATCTTTTGCTAACCATACCCTTCCCTGACCAACAGAATCAACTCCTTCTAATGTCAAACCCCGTCCCTCTGCTACCTTTTGAATAAATTGATTATAAAACCAGTTAATCTCACTCTGAAGTAACGAATCCTCTTCCGGGGTTAATCGCCTTAAATCCGAAAGCGCATCAGCATGCTCACCTCTTTTCACCACCTGACGTTTGATGCCGATTTTATTATAAAAACCCTCGGTTATTAGCCGGAGACTGAAAACCCCGATGGAACCGGTTACCGTCCCGGGCAGGGCAAAAATTCGTTCGGCATTACAGGACACATAATACCCCCCTGATGCGGCCAGACTGCCCATAGAAACAACCACCGGCTTTTTTAGGCGTGCCAGTTCCACCGCGCGCCAGATCAAATCTGAGGCAAAACCGTCTCCACCCGGTGAATCAACCCTTAAAACAATCCCCTTTATCCTTTTATCTTTCATCGCCTCCTTAATCGCCCGCACAATTGTTGTCGAACCGGCACGCATCTCTCCGGTAAGGAAATCGGTGCCCGACTCTCCGGTAACAATGCTTCCGGTCACATAAACCACAGCAATTCGGGCTGGTTCATCCCAGCGGTCTGAGAAAAACTTACTCCGGGCAAATTCTTTCTCACTCAATACCCGACACCTCTTAAAACCATCCAACAGCAATGAATCCAGTTCGTCCTCGTAACAAATCGTATCAATCAACCCCAACCGCATCGCCTCGTCCGCCCGGAAAAAAGCCCTGCCTACCAGACTCTCCATCTCTGCCGAACTCAGGTTTCTACCTGAACTTGTGGTGCTGATAAAATCCTCGTAAATACCATCCACCAGCGCCTGCAACTGCTCCCGGTTGAAGAAACTGAGTGAATCTTCGGTAAACGCCTCTACCGCACTTTTATATTTACCGTAGCGATGAACCTCCACCTCTATCCCTAACTTTTCCAGGAGTGTTTTTAAAAATCTTGCCTGTACCGAAACCCCGGGAATAACAATCCCACCCATCGGGTGAACTATGATGCGATCAGCGCAGGAGGCAAGATAAAAACCTACCATACCCAGTTCTGACGCATAAACCCAGAGTTGTTTGCCACTCTTTTTGAACTCTAACAATGCCGTGCGCAACTCCTGTGTCCGCGCAAAACTCATATTTTCATTTTCTAATCTCAATGCCAGACCTTTAACCGCAGGGTCATCGCTTACCCGCTGCAACAGCTCCAGTAGTGAATATGTTGTTCTGACCCTGCCGCCGCCCATCAGACTGAACCCCGGTCTCTGGTCAACAATCGGTTCAGCAAGTTTTAAATCCAGATACCGTCTGCCAGCGGTAATAACCGACCTTTTTATTTCCTGTCCCATCCGCAACATACCAGCCGCCTGTGCCGGCTTTGCCATTCCGGTAAATCCTATCCCCGTCCTGCCCAGACTTATTGAAACACCAGCAACAAAACCAAAACCACCCCTCAGTTTTGCCCGTCCGGCAAATCGCAACCCGTCCAATGGCTCAACCTCTAACCCAACAAACGGCTGTAAAGGGTTAAGATATGTCTCCCCCCACAGGGTCAATCGCGGTCCAAAGGGACGAACTCCGGTACCAACAACCACCCTTCCTAAATTGTGATTCAAATCCTGCCACATTCCTCCCAGAGACAACCACGACCAGGGTCGCACCATCGCCCCGATATCCCAGTGGCTGATACTATCCCGCACTAACCGCACACCGCCCAAAAAATTATCCTGCTTCATTCCCAGAGCAAAACCATATCGCAATGGCTCAGGTTCTAAAAATGCGCCTAACGAACCGGCACTCAGAATAAAAGTATTGTTATTTATAAAAGGCTGGCGTTGAAAATTGTAAATATAATAAAACTCTGCCCCGCGCCCTGTGCCCAGTCCAGCTGGATTGGCGAAAACCGCCAGAGCATCATCCGTAGTTGTGATTGAGAGCGGCAACTCCGGCGTTATGCCGAAAACAACACTGACAGCTAAAAGAATGTTAATCATTTCCTCCTCCGAAGGACAATACCACGGACATCGTTCCAGAAACTTTTTGGAACAGCGACCGTCACTATCGCACACCGATCAAGACCCTTGCTATCCAGCACCTTAACCACCCGGGCATCGCACACCTTTTTTCCCTGACGGTTAACCGCCGCCACATTTTCGCCCACCTCTGGTCGGGGCAAAATTTCATAAGGCAGAGTTACCGTCGCCTCGGTTTTGGAGTAGGCGTAATTGACCACAAATATCGCCAGCCCCGGACACCTGGCCACACATATCCCGCAACCATTACACCTGTTAAAATCAACCTGCGGTCTCTCGGTTAAACCACCTTCAATTGTGATTGCCTGACGTGGACAGGCATCGGCACAGGGGTTACACGGGATATTTTCTATACATTCTACAATTACCACCGGACCTGTCCTCAATCTTTCCAGAGAAGGAATCAGACCCCGACGCTTCAGTTCCGCCTTATTCAGAACACCGGTGCGCTGATAAGAATTTAGCCTCATCATTTATGATACACGCCAGTAACAGGTGATTATATGAGCACCATTTCAATAGTCAAGAAAACAAAAACTCGTTTCTAATGTAACCGGAAGAGAACTAACCGACCCGCCATTTTGCTACATAATAATGAAGATTTTTTACCCGCCTCGCCTGTTAAGTACAGCGATGCTATAAAAAATGGAAGAAATATAGGTTAACCCATTTATTTGTAATTAGTTATCGTAAAATTATTTTCCGGAAAAACGATTCCGGGGATTACCCGAAAGGCAACAATTACCACGACCTCGGGTTCAATTCCCTGATGAAAATACTGTTTTTCCCCATCTGTTTTATCTCCATTTATCCTTATCGGGATATCTGGCTTATCCATTAGCATGACCCCGAGTTACGCCGGGCAGATAACCGCTGTTTTGACTGTAAGTTCAGTAGTATTAACATCTCATTTTACTGTCCATCATCATATCCTTGCGGCAGATAAACTGTAACGTAACCCGGCAACAAACAATATGCTGACGCAAACAGGTTCCTGACTTGACTCATTGTCTGATAACTATAACATCTTTCTAAAAATATGCGTTTCGGCTTCCACATCTCCATCGCCGGTGGCTTTGCCAATGTACGAGCACGGGCAGAGGAACTGCAATGCGAGACAATTCAATTGTTTACCCGTTCCCCCCGGGGCTGGGGTGTAACACAATTAAAAGATGACGATGTCCTTCGGTTCAAAAATGATATAAAGGAGTCCGACATTGCACCGGTCTTTGCCCACGCTCCTTACTTACCCAACCTCGCTGCCAGTGACCCTGTTTTAAGAAAAAAGTCCGTGGCAACGATTGTTGAGGAACTCAATCGCTGTGCTGTCCTGGGCATAGAATTTCTTGTTATCCACGTGGGGAAGGCAATGGGAACAGACGAGAAGTCGGTTTTACAGCGTGTTGCGGAAAACCTCAACGAGATTATTGACCTGACGAAGAATCGGGTAAAGATCCTTCTGGAAAATACCGCCGGGATGGGGTCTGAAATTGGCTACCGTTTTGAGCAGATTGCCGAGATAATCGACCTGGTAAAAGAAAAGGACCGTTTAGGGGTAACGCTGGACACTGCCCACTCCTTTGCCGCTGGTTATGACTGGCGCACCCGAAAAGCCATTGACGAAACCCTGCGCCAGTTTGACCGGGCGATCGGCTTCGGAAAACTTTATCTCTTACATCTTAACGACGCCAAAACCCCTTTCGCCTCCCGGATTGACCGGCACTGGCACATCGGTAAGGGTGAAATTGGCATT
>CAKZPX010000055.1 GCA_937139435.1 uncultured bacterium | reverse complement strand
GACTGGCATTTATTGCACTGACGGGAAATGAAATAACACTGCTGATGAAGAAATACGGTCTGGTTGGTGAGTTGCGTGATGGTTTGCCGGTGCGAAGGATTATGGCGCATAAAATTTATCGCACCGCCATGCCATTAAGTTTTTTAAAAAGGTTTCCTGAACTTGCCGATAAGCAGTTCACACTGTCAAAAAGGTGTTTCTGGGAGTATGCGGTTGATGTGCTCCAGGCGCAGGGGAAGCGATGAACAGTTTTATTCTTCAACTCCGTACCGGTAGATTGCTTTGGACTATTCTGGTAACATTCTATTTCATTGTCTTTTTTACCAATTTCTTCTCTGATACTGTTCCGGAGCTAAGGATTATTCCTTTGCTATTTGCCTACACATTTGTCCTCTGGCTGGCGGTGGAGTACTACTTTGGTTCGCCATTTTTCCAATCCGGTTTTGTAGCGCCATCGCCATTATGGCGCGGGGTGTTTGCCTTTTTTGTTTATCCTTATCTGGGATATCTGGCTGCTGATTTTATCTGGTGGGAATGGACACAGATCCCGATTAATTATTTAATCACCGGTATTCCTGGACTCCTTTTATTCGGGCTGGGAGTATATTTAAGGCTGGCAACGCTTTTCTCGGTGCTCGGGATAGCCCAGATAAAGACAGAAGCGGGCGAGATAGTTTTTCCACCCCGGCGCTTTCTGAATACAGAATGGCAGAAGTTGTGCCGGCACCCGCGTTATCTGGCGATATTTATACAGCTTCTTGGTGCGGCGCTGGTGTTTCGTTCCTGGGGTGGGCTGGTGCTGACAGTGTTTATTGGTCTGCCGTTGATTCTGGTTCAGGCTCGTTATGAAGAAAGGCTACTGGTTCAGGCGTTAAAAACAGAGTTCACTGTTTATGCTGGTGTCACTCCGTTCCTTTTTCCACGGCTGACGGGCAAAAAAGCTGATTAATAAATAAATAGTGAATACCTTTTAGGGTTCGGTTACAGTTAGCAAACGGTCAGGAAAGATATTTTTCAGTATAACCGGTGGTTTAGTCCCGAACTTAACCTCAACAGTTACCGGCTGAGCGGACTGCCCGAGTCCGAAGTGCTGGACCAAAGAATTCTGGCTGGTTGTTCCCTTGCCTCCTTCTACCTCTCTCAGCCACTGCCTTTTCCCCTGGCGGACGACTATCCTTGCTCCAATACCAGCGGCATTGCTTTTTGTCCCGACAATCTTTACTTTTAACCAGTGGTTATTGTTTCTCGTGTCATTGCGGAGCAGTTTGAGTCCGGAACCAGAGCCAACCACCAGATCAAGGTCACCATCGTTATCAAAATCGGCAAAGGCACAACCCCAACCGTTGAAGACCCGTGTGCCAGAGAGATAGGTAGCTTCGGCAAATTGCCATTGCGGTAAATCGGTTATCCAGCGGTCAGAAGGAATTAACTGGTTAAGGTAGAGAAAGGAACGTCTGCCTTCGTATACCGATGTTATATAAAGGTCAAGGTCACCATCATTATCCACATCACCCCAGGCAGGGTCGGAGTGAGTTTCTTCATAACGAATACCCAGTTCTGCCCGACGGTCAATAAAACGCGGGTTGGCTCTGAAACCACGGTTTTCGTAGAGGAAGGAACGGTTGGAAAATTCAATGTAACGGGGATGTGCCAGGTTGGCACAAAAGAGGTCCAGGTCGCCATCATTGTCATAATCACCCCAGACAGAGCCGATGGTATGCCCAAACCAGCCCGATACCTCATTGCCGGCAACCCCCAGTGCTGGGGCGAGATTGGTAAATCTGCCGTCATGGTTGTTGTGCCAGAGTAAATTCTGGGTCAGCCGGTAATTGGACACATAACAATCCTGGTAGCCATCGTTGTCAAAATCGCCCCAGTTGACACCACGACCAGCCAGATTTTCACCGTAGGGTGGAATAATGCCAGCACTGGTTGTTACATCTTTAAATTGTCCCTGTTCATTCTTATAGAGCCGGTCAGGATAGTAGGTGCGGGTTTCCCAGTCCTCATAGTTAGCACAGTAGATATCTACCCAGCCATCATTGTCATAGTCAGCCCAGGCAACCCCTTCTGTTGGACAAGGGTCAGAGGGATAGCCCACTGAATCGGTAACGTCGGTGAACTGCCCGAAGTGATTTTTATAGATGCGGTCAATGGTGTCGCTACCAGACACATAGATATCAAGCCAGTAGTCATTATTAAAATCTGCCCACACTCCGCCCCGTCCCCGGGCATTGCCCAGACCGACTGAGAGAGTTACTTCAGTAAAATGTCTTCCGGAATCGTTACGGAAAAGACGTTCGCCATTTAAAAGCAGGTCTTCAAAGCCATCGTTGTTGTAGTCACCCCAGGCAACCCGGGTGGCGGTTAATCCGGAGAGTTCCACAGAATCGGTTATGTCGGTAAACAGTGGCCCGCGGTAATTAAGGATTTTCCGGGCAAGGTTGATGTGTTCCTCTGCTGGTATCCCCAGACTTCTGAGTCCGGAATCGGCCCGGGGAGTCCACTGGTTGCGGGAGTCGCCACAAACCAGTGCCCGGACAAACATCTGAATGGCACTATCACGCCTGCCCAGATGTTCGTATACTTCACCCATAAGGGTGTAGAATGGAGCGGGTGTGGCTTCATTATCCGGGTCCCAGCGGAATTGATTTATCGCCTCCTGGAGACAGGGTAATGCTTCAAGGTGCCGATTCTGTAGCATAAGCGCTTCAGCAATAGCCGTCCGAGCAAGTCCGGAGAGTGGTGGGTATTCAAGTTGCCACTGTTCAATCGGTTTATTTTTTGGTTTCTGTGCTTTCGGTTCCAGCAATATCGCCCGTCGGGCATAGACCTCAGCGGTTTCGGGTTGAATTTTCATCCGATTGAGGAAAGTAGCGGCATAACGGTACCGGAAAGGGTCAAGGGTGTCATCATCAATCATCGCCCGAACAGTGCTGAGCAAACCCACGGTATCTTTCAGTCCAAACAGGGAACTTAAAAGGTATAAGTAAAATGTCGGACGCCATTCCGATTCTGGAAAACGAGCAAGAAATCGGGACAGGATGAGCACCTTTAAAGTGTCGTTATTCCAGACCGGATAGAGCGAATCGTAAAACATCGTTCCAATCAATTCGTAGCCTAAGGGTGAGTCCGGATAGAGGGCGGTAAGGACGAAAATTGCCTTTGTAGCCATAATAGTATCGCTCAGCAGCAACCCTTTACAGGCTAAAAATAGACTTCGATAGGTGGTGTCATAAAGATAGGGCCTTGCCTCAGCGGCAATTTGCTGACGCACAGAATCAAATTTTGTCGAATCACTTTTATTGAGCTGATACAGAGCCTGCCAGCGACCAATTATTGCCGAATCGTCAAGGGGGGAGAATTTTAAAGCCCTCTGCCACCAGTAGAGCGAGGAGTCAAAACGACGCCAGTGGTCATAGACCCGGGCAAGGTCTTTTATTGGTGTCGGGTTCCCCGGATTGCGGGCGATTTGATTCAGGTAGTACCTTGTGGCAGCAGGATAATCCTGACGGGCAAGGAATCGGTTTAGATTGTTTTGAGCACCGGTAATGATTATAATAATGAAGATGGCTGACATAGTTATTTATGTTAAAAAATTAATAATTAGAGGTCAAGAGGTCGGCAAGATGATAGCCTTTCTGATCACCATTGACCTTGATTTAGATTTATTTATTGTGAAATAGACTAAAAAGGAGTTCAGATGAGAGCTTTTCTGGTAGTGGTTTTTTCTACGAGTCTCTGGGCGATGCCCCCCCGACCCGGCTTTACCGGTCCCGTGCCGGTGTTTCCTCCCGGGGTTGAGGTCCCCGGACCGAATAAGCTTAAAGGCTATAATTTCTGCGAGACGGTTACAATTTTGATGCAGTTTCCTGATAACCGTGCCGATACCATAAGGCATTCGGCAGTGCGGTTCGATTCTATGCTCTATTCGGTTGGGGTTTATAACGGTCAGCCTTATCGGGCAGGGAGTTTGAATGACTTCTTTCTGGAGAACTCTTATGGGAGTTATAGTGTTCGGGGTGGTGTGGCAGGCAACCGGTGGTTTATGTCTCGCTACAATTACTCCAGGTATTATGACGGCAACTATATGCTCTCTACCGGAGCGCGGCTGGCACGGGAAAACCTGCAACAGGTGGATTCATTTATTGATTTTCGGAATTTCGATCTTAATAGTGATGGGCATATTGATGCGTTGTTTATGGTTCATGCTGGAGCGGACGGTGCGGATAATGGTGATGTCAATTGTTGCTGGTCACATGCGATTCCCAATTTTAACTACCAAACAAATGATGGTGTAATCATTGATGGCGTTACAAATGTCCCTGAGTTTGCCATGGTTACCGAGACGCGGGATACTACCCTGTGTTGTATTGCGGTAATGTGCCATGAACTGGGGCACCTGGTTGGGTTACCTGACCTTTACGATCAGTCACGCCGGACCTGGGGTATAGGGTACTGGGGGTTGATGGGTTACGGCGCCTGGGGTGCAGGAGGAAATACGCCCTGGAGTCCATCTCATATGGAGGCATGGAGTAAAGTGGAGGCGGGGTTTGTGACACCGGTGGTGATTACCCGCGACACTTTTAATCTGAAAATTCTTGATGTTGAAACTCATCCGGTGATTTATAAGGTGTGGCGGAACGGGGTTGACGGTGATACCTGCTTTTATCTGGAAAACCGGCAAAAGAAGGGTTTTGATGCCCTGTTGCCCGGGTCGGGGTTATTAATCTGGCACATCGATCCTGGTGCGGGTGCGATGCATAATGTCGTTGACTTAGAAGAGGACTCTACCTATCACCTTGACCGGGGTACCGGTATTCGTCCTGATCCCCACATCTACCATGAAGAACTGGGGGATACCTCTGACCTATTACCCGGGATATGGAACCGGACAGTGTTTGATAACTGGTCAATTCCTTCCAGTAAGGCGCGTAACAATCAGCCGACTTATGTGAGTGTGCGTAATATTCGTGAGGTGGGCGATACAATCATCTGTGACATTACTTTTGATTCCAGTCAGGTGATGATAGAGGAGTTAGAGCTATTAAGGAGGGATGGACAGCTACCCGCTTATCCTAACCCATTTGTCTCTTACACGAGGTTAAAACTGGGTGATAGGACAGGCACTCGGGTTGAGATTTTCAGTAGTGACGGAAGGTTGGTGAGGGCGGTACATGCTGAAGGGGACTTTATCTGGGATGGAACCGATGAGAAAGGTAAAGCGTTAAGCCCGGGTGTTTATTTGGCTCGTGTTCTAAGGGAAGGTTTCCCTGCTATTTCTGCCCGACTGGTGCTGCAGAATTAGGAGGAGGCAATGAAAATGCCGGGAGAGAAGAGGCAAAGATTTTTAATCAGTCTGATAATGGTGTCTTTTGCTCTTGCGACCGCTAAATCGTCCCTTTCCGGGTATGGTCTGGATTCATTAACCCGTGCCACTCTGCACCGCTCTTTGCGGATTCAGGGTATGACAGAAAGGGACCTGGAATTTTATAAGTTATGGGCGGTGGACAGCTTCTTTCGTTTGAAGGTTGTTGAGCGCTTACTGGCGCAGCCACTGGTAGTTTTGCCTTATGGGGAAAGTTCGGCAAACCGGGTTACGGGGTTGCGACAATCACCCTCCGGGTTACTTTTTGAGCAGTTTCAGACGATAGATGTAAATATCAGCCAGCAGGATACACTAAAAATTGTCCGGGAGATTGAGAAAGAGAAGCGGATTGTATCCTGTCCCGGATTGGAAGAAACGATGTCGCTGGATGTAAGACAGGCGGTGCAGACAATCCTTGCTGGATTCGCGGTGGGAAATAACTATCTTCGGCAGGCAATCAAGCAGATTCCCGAAAGGGAACTTAATATTCTTTTGGGTGAGGCGCCTGATTTCTGGACTGATGAGGATGACACCAAGGCGGGCAGGCTGCATGGAATTCTCCATCGGGAAGCAGGCAGAGAATATGATACCAGTCAGGAGGTTAAGTCCGAAACGCTTTTAGCCTATGCAAGAAAGATAGACCGCAAGGCGCTGGCAGCTTCCGGTCTGGCGGTGGCGATTGCCACCGCACGGGCACTGCGTCTTTTGACCGAAGAGGATGGTTTTCAAACGGGTTTAAGTGCTGAAGGAAAGATTTTATTCCAAAGCGAGACAGAGTTGGGACGAGTTATTATTGGTGATGCGGGTGATAACATTTATAGAGAAGAGGCGGCGTTGATAATTGACCTGGGTGGTAATGACCGGTATTGTAACCGGGCTGGGGGTGCAATCGGTGTTTTGGGTAACCCGTTTGCGGTTGTGATTGACCTTGCTGGTAACGATGTTTATTTTTCCGAGAAGATGTTTTCTCAGGGGGCGGCAATATTTGGCTGTGGTGTTTTAATAGATTGCAATGGTGATGATATCTACCGGGCTGGGCATTATACGCAGGGTGGGGCGATATTTGGTACGGGTGTTTTAAGTGATCTTGCCGGCAGGGACATTTATGATGCCGGTTTTTTTGCCCAGGGTGCGGGGCACTACGGGGCTGGAATTCTTCTTGATGACCATGGGAATGATACTTATCGGTCATTCTGTTACTGTCAGGGTTTTGGTGGTACATGGGGGCACGGGCTTCTTGCGGAGTATGAGGGCAACGATGTTTATTATGCAGGTGGCAGATATCTTCATGAGCCACTTTTGCCGCGTGAGTACCGTTCTTTTGCTCAGGGGTTCGCAATTGGTTTAAGACCTGATGCTGGTGGTGGAGTTGGATTTCTTTTTGACCGCAAGGGGAACGACTTTTACAATGCTGAAGTTTATGCTCAGGGAACAAGTTACTGGTATTCATTAGGGATGCTCTGGGACGGTGAGGGGTTTGATCATTATTCTGCCCAGCAGTATTCGCAGGGTGCCGGGATTCACCTTTCGGTTGGCGCCCTGATTGACGAAGAGGGTAACGATTCTTATTTTTCTCGGCTCGGTCCTGCCCAGGGGGAGGGACATGACCTTTCAGTTGGTGTGCTGGTTGACCGTAAAGGTGACGATGGTTACTACGCATCCGGAGGACAGGGCATCGGGCTGACTAATTCGGTAGGGTTATTTTTAGACCAAGATGGTAACGACTGGTATATGGCTTCCGAGTCGTTAATCTGTCAGGGTAGTTCTAACTGGGCAAGAGGTTTTGGTGGCATGGGTGTATTTATTGACATGGCGGGCATAGACTGGTACCCGGCGCGTAACCGTGCCGCGGACCAGAACCACTGGATAAAGGGCACCTACGGGTCGGGAGTTGATTTACCCAGACCGGCAACAGTGATTGACTATGAACCGGATGTTGATACATCAGAGGCAAGTATTGATTCTGTTATCGTTGTGCCGGTGGAGAGTGTTTTTAAGACCGCATCAATCTGGGCGGTGGGCAACGCCCGGAAGAAGGTATTGCGGGCGAGGAAAGAGCTCATCCGTCTGGGCAGGAAGGCGGTAGGATATGTGTACGAGAACAAACTGGACACCAAAAACGGTTTAGAATCAGAAGCGGTTCTGGCACTGGTGAAGGCGTTGCCTGATACAGCCAAGCCTTATTTATTAAAAGGGTTGCGGGACGAACGATTTCTTGCCCGACAAAACTCTGCATACTGGTTAGGCGAGATGGGAAAAAACTCCCTTGATGTGGTTGATTCTATAATTCTGGCGTTAAAAGAAGGGCGGATTACCCCGCGCCGTGGAGTTTATGCACTTGGTAGTATCGGTGACTCCTCAGTCGTCCCTGAGATTTTATATCTTCTCAGGGACACACTTGAAATCTCCCGGATTGTTACTGCGGAGGCGTGTGGCAAATTGCGTAATCCAGTTGCAATACCGTTTTTAATTGAAGCGCTCGGCGACGAGTTTTTCACTGTAAGAAGTGCCGCAGAAGCGGCGCTGGTGACAATTGGCGAAAACAGTCTTGAGGCGTTAGTGGCAGGTGCGAGTAAATTGAAGCCGGTGCCACTGGGGCATGCGTTGAGGGCGATCGGACAGATTGTGGCAAAAATGGATACCGTTTTACCAGAGGATACAAAAGACAGGTGTCGGAAGGAACTTATTGGTTATGTAGAGCATAAAG
>CAKZPX010000054.1 GCA_937139435.1 uncultured bacterium | reverse complement strand
CACCTGACGCAGGTAGGTGGATTTTCCCGCCATATTGGGACCGGTAATGATCAAAATTTGCTGGTTATCAGTATCAATCAAAACATCATTGGGAATAAACGGTTCTTCTAACATCGCTTCCACCACCGGATGTCTTCCGGCTTTTATTTCTATCAAAGTAGAGTTATCCACCACTGGACGCCGGTAGTTACGTTCGCGGGCAACCTGAGCAAAACTGGCTAATACATCAAGTTCTCCCAGAATACTGGCAAAATCAAGGATCCTGCCGGTTTCTTCTTTTACCTCCCTGCGAAGTTCGACAAACAGTTCGTACTCCAGCGTTTTAATTCTCTCTTCAGCGTTAAGAACCTTGCTTTCGTATTCTTTTAGTTCTGGGGTAATGAATCGCTCGGCATTTGCCACCGTTTGTTTGCGGATGTAATCGGACGGGACGAGGTTTAAATAGGACTTTGTTACCTCAATATAGTATCCGAAGACAGAGTTGTATCCCACCCGGAGGTTGGGGATACCGGTGCGGAGCCGTTCAGCGTCCTGGAGCCGGGCGATGAAGGCTTTTGTGTTGCCGGCAATTTCTCTCAACTCATCAAGTTCTTTATTGTAAACAGCGCGGATTACTCCGCCTTCGTTTAAAAAGGGAGGCGGATTTTCGACCAGCGCCCGAGAAATCTTCGCCACTAAATCATTGAAGTCAGGAATACTCTCTTTTAATTTTATCAGTAATGCCGAAGTAGCATTTGCCAGTGACTGCTTAATCTTCGGGACGTTATTAAGCCAGGAACTCAGTGCCACAAGGTCACGAGGTGTGGCGCGTTCAAGGGCAATGCGGGATGCCACACGTTCTAAATCGCCGATCGGTGCCAGGACACGGGTTAATTCTTCCAGGGGCATTTTGCAACACAGTTCTTCGACCGCATCCAGACGCTGGTTAATTTTTTCTACGGAAAGGAGCGGGGCAACTATCCAGCGCCGGAGCAATCGGGCACCAACAGGGGTCCGTGTTTTATCAAGTACCGACAACAGGGTGCCGACCGTCCTGTTTTTATTATCCAGAGGGTGGAGGTTTTCTACCAGTTCCAGATTGCGGCGGGAGATGCGGTCTATCAGTAAATTATCGGAAGTTTGATACGGGGAAATCCTTCGGAGATGGGGGAGAGCTGAGCGCTGGGTTTGCTCTAAATAATGAATTATCGCTCCGGCAGCGCAAATTCCCTCGGTCAGATGCTCGATACCAAAACCGGCGAGATTGATTACTCCAAAATGGGAGGTTAATTTCTCAAAACCGAATTCATGGGAAAAATAGTAGTCATCTAAACGGGTAAATTGGACAGGGGAGAGGGAAAACTGGTTGTCGTTAAAAGTCCGGGGCACGAGGAGTTCGGCTGGTGAGATTTTTGCAATTTCTTCCGGGAGTAATTTGAGGTCTATTTCGGCAACAGAAAATTCTCCGGTAGAGAGGTCAGCAAATGCTACCCCCCAGACGTCACCTGCCGGCGAAAGAGCCATAAGATAGTTATTTCGCCTTTGATCGAGTAGGGTGTCGCGCGTGAGAGTGCCCGGTGTTATAACCTCAACCACATCTCGTAATACAACCGGCTTATTGGGGTTCGGGGGTTCCAGTTGTTCACAGACCGCCACTTTAAACCCCTGTTCAACCAGTCGGGAAATATATGTATCCAGCGATTTCGCCGGTACGCCTGCGAGCGGAACGCGATTATGGGTACCGTGGGGACGGGAGGTGAGGGTGAGGTTAAGAGCCCGGGCACCGACCTCGGCATCGTCGTAAAACATCTCGTAGAAATCACCCACCCGGAAAAGCAGGATTGTCCCGGGATAGCGTTCTTTAATCCTGCGATACTGGGCAAGGAGCGGGGTGAGTTTTCCTACCATTTCCGGTTAAATGAAAAACGTATTAAAAATCCGTGATATCTTGTTTAATCTTCTTGCCAGGAGCGACAATAAGGGCATCGCAACTCGGTTGTTAAAATAGTGGTGTTACATTTACGGCAGGGATGGGTTTTTAATTTCATTTTTCTCAAAGCATCCTCTAACAGCGTTTGAGCTCGATGAACCTGACCTTCCTGCAGAAGAAGTTTGGCCAGCGCCACATTGGCGTTAGCCTCGCTGTTCCTCTTTTCTAACAGGGCGATGGCCGCTTTTGTATCTTCTTTTTTGGCATAGATTTCTGACAGGGCAATTGCCAGACCAACATCTTCCGGAACGCGCTGGAGTAATTGTCGGTAAATCTGGGTTGCTTCTTCATAACGACCCAGTTCATAAAGTGCCTGTTCCAGACGCTCCCGGATAATGTGATTCTTTTCCGGCGCAATGTTCAGAACCTCTTTCCATACCTTCACCGCATTTTCTATTTCATTTTGAGCCAGAAGTAGATCTCCAAGCAGTGTGCGGGCAAGAATCGATTTTGGATTTAATTTTAACGCCTCCTCCAGCCAGTGCTGTCCTTTTCTGGGGTCAATTTTACCGTAAGCATATCCGAGTGAGGCATAAATCTGACCAATGCGTTTTGGATCCTCGCGCCCGATATTTCTGGCAAGTTGTTCGCATTTATCCCAGGAAGCATTTTCAATGTAAAGTTCCAGCAGTTTTTCTCTGCTATCTATGTCATTACGGTCAAGCCTGATTAACTCCTCAAGTAACGGGATGGCTTTAACCTTTCTATCGGTTTTAAGATAATCACGCACCAGGGTCTGGTATATCTGGCGCTCTTCAGCGGGCTTTAAGTTGCGCCGCAGGGCAAGGCTCTCATGGATTCGTAACGCTCGAGCAATATCGCCTTCTTCAAGTAGAATATCACCCAGGCGGATATAGGCATCAATGTTGTTGGTGTCTTCATCTACCGCCTGTTTTAGCTTTATCGCCGCCTCTTTTTTCTTGCCATCAAGGAGAAGTTTTAAGCCTTCTACATAAGCCGGGAGGGTTGAGCGGCGCTGCCGAAAGAAATCACGAATAACCGGGTATAGCGCTACAACGAGAAGAGCAAGAATTACGATTAGCAAAGGATACATTATGCCCCCTCTTCGTTTTTACCTTGCTGGGAGAAATCCTCTTTTGTTCCGGAAGTATCGGTCGCAATTACATCAAGAGGCAGGTTCCGTAATGTGCGAAGCTCTTCGGTGAGGGCATCGATCTCCTGGCGTTGTTTATGAAGACGGGCGCGGAGTCTGATCTCAGATATGATGGTAAATATTCCCACGCAGAGCGCCCCGAATGCGAAAGAGTACAGCATCACAAAAGCCAGTGGAACCTCATAAAAAGTCCGGAAAAATACCTGAACGGTTGTTGTGGTTTGATTTTGCCAGCCGAGAATAAATAAAGTTATGAAGGCAAGGAGAATCAGAACAACTCTTAACATAACCATCTTAAATAACCTCCCAATTATTAATTGAAATCAATAGCACAGAGTCACCTCATTTAACGTCTTATGATTTTACCCACCGGTGTCCAACCTCTAATTTCTGTGATCATCACATTAACAAGATTACCGGGGGTAAACGGTTCGTCAAGAATCACCACTTTCCCGTGACGGGTTCTTCCTAATGAGCCTTTTCCCCGTGGGCTTTTTGCTTCAATAAGAAGTTCGTACTCTTTTCCGATCATAGCCCGATTACTATCAAGGGTAATCTGATTCTGAATTTTTATCAACTCACTTAAACGGCGCGAAGCCTCAGCCGGTGGAACAGGAGGAGTGAAGTCAGCAGCCTTTGTTCCCGGACGGGGAGAAAATTTAAACATATATGCGAAGTCAAATTTTACTTTTGCTACCACATCCAGAGTGGCATTGAAATCTTCTTCTGTTTCGGTGGGGAATCCAACAATAATATCGGTCGTCAGAGAAAGGTCAGGGATTAAATCGCGCGCCATGGTCACCTTATCAAGATACTCCTCCCGGGTATAATGCCTGTTCATCAATTCAAGTATCCGATTGGAACCTGATTGAAGGGGGAGGTGAAGCTGGGGACACAGATGGGGCAGAGACCGGATTGCCGCCAGCACTTTTTCGTTTAAGTCTTTGGGGTGGGATGTTAAAAAACGGACCCTCTTCAATCCATTGATTTCACTTACGCTCCTTAGCAAAGCAACAAAGTCAATTCCGTCATTTTTATAAGCAAGGATATTCTGTCCCAGGAGTGTTATTTCTTTAATCCCTTTATCAATCAGTTGTTTTATTTCCAGCAGAATATTTTTTAGCGGACGGGAGCGCTCCGGACCCTTAACATACGGGACTATACAATAGGAGCAGAAATTGCTACAGCCACGCATAGCAATAACTGTAGCGGTTGCATGGTTTTGCGCGACGGGGTAGATATCAGAGTAACATTCGCCAGTTAGACTCAGGACGGTCCCGGGAGCATCACCGTTCTGGAGTTTTTTTATAAGTTCTGGGATCACCGAATAATTGTCCGGTCCAACAACAAGGTCAACATCGTGTTCTGAGATTAGTTCCTCTCCCAGACGTTGTGCCATACACCCCAGTACTCCGATTATCTTTTTCGGGTCGTTTTTCTTTTGGGCGGAAAACATCCTTAACCTGCCCAGGGCGCGCATCTCTGCATGCTTCCGTACTGAACAGGTAATCATCAGCAGGACATCGGCAGCACTCTCATTTTCTGTTTCTTCAATGCCCGCCCGGTTAAGTATTTGACGAATTATCCCCGCTTCATAGACATTCATCTGACAACCGTATACCTGGAGATAAAACTTCACAGGAAATATTTTATCGCTTTAATGAGGTTGTCAAGGATAAAGATTAGCGTTAATAAATGGTGACGCCAATTAATGTAAGTCAGGGTATTTCTTGGCCGAACAATCTTCGCAAGTAAAGACAGAGCAAGATGGTGTTTTGTGAACCGGATGCCGAATTTATGCTTGCAGGTGCAATGGAGTTAAAAATAAAGAGCACAGGATTTTTATTTGACAATATTTCTTTAATCAGTAAAATTATAACTGATCCACCAAAGGTTGAA
>CAKZPX010000053.1 GCA_937139435.1 uncultured bacterium | reverse complement strand
TTTTTCCGCAGGGTGATGCGCAACTCATTTAATGCCCGATTGTTTTCTCTCGTTCATCCTGATATTGGAGTGGGCTGGGCGCAGTGGGTGGCAGGCGGCAGTCGTTCGGCAATGATGGAGAGCCGGGCGGCGGTGGCGGTTCAGGAGATGCTGGCCGATTTTGCCAGACGAAAAATTGCCGAGGGTTTTGATGTGGTGATGTTCGGTCATTCCCATATTCCGGAGTTGCGATCCCTCTCAGGTGGTGTTTATATCAACACCGGTGACTGGATTAAACATTTTACTTACGGGTTAATTAAGGAGGGTAAAGCAACGCTGGAGCATTTTGATGGGTAGGTTGTTTCGAACACTTGGCGGGGGCGCCTGGCGGGGGGTGCGGGCATTTTTGAAACTGATGGTGATTGTGGCACCGGTTTATACTGTTGTGACATTTTTGAAGTACACCCCGGTTTTAGGGATGTTCGCCAGATTTATGGCGCCACTGATGAGGTTCTTCCGGTTACCGGGTGAGGCGGCGATGGCGTTGATTCTGGGTAACTTTATTAATATCTACGCTTCATTAGGCGCAATTACCGCTCTGGAGATTACCGGCAGGCAGTTGACGGTTTTGAGTTTGATGATTCTTCTTTCTCATTCGCAGATTCTGGAGACGGCGGTATTCTTTCAGATTAAGGCAAAGTGGTGGCTACTCTGGTTAATTCGACTGGTGGTTTCTTTCCTTGCCGGTGCCGGGCTCGCCCTGCTGATTGTTCCACAAGATAATTATGGTGTTCAAGGAGGTGATTTTTCCGTTCTTGCGCAGCGGTTTGTTTTTCTTCCAGCATTAGAAAACTGGGCACGGGGTCTTGCCAGCACCGGAATAAAGATGCTTCTGGTGCTCATTGGCATTTTTGCCCTTCTGGAACTGGCACGGGAATACGGGGTACTGGAGAAACTGCTGCGGGCATTAAGACGGGTGATTGGTTTTATGGGATATTCCAGTGAGGCGGGAATGCCCTGGTTGGCGGGTAATGTGTTCGGGATTGTGTTTGGGGCGGGTTTGATTGTGGAGTCGGTGAAGGCAGGAGGGTTAACGCCCAAACAGGTAACACTGGTGGCGACTTTTCTGGCTCTGTGTCACGGGTTATTTGAGGACACCGCAATCTTTATCGTCCTCGGTGCCAACCCCTTCTGGATTGTTGTGCCGAGGATTATTCTGGCGGTGCTGGTAACCTGGATTTTAAACCGTGTGCTCAAATGAGAACACCGTTGACATAATTGCTATTAAAAATGATAATTTCAGAAAAGAGAAAGGAGTTTTAAAATGAATATCCATTTAACAACAGAAAGAAAATGGTCGGGCAGGTATGCCGGAGTTCTGGTTTTTGAAGGTGAGACACAACCGTTTTCAGGAGCGGGGCAGATGGTTGAAGAACAATTTACCGGCAGATTCAGGGAAACGGCGGTGTTGATTAAAGGGAAAAGCCGGATGATTTTTGCTGGTCTGGGTAAGCGTTCCGAATTTGAACCTGACCGGGTGCGGATAGCGGTGGCACGGTTGGTAAGACGTGCTGGTGAACTGGGGGTAGAGGAGCTGGGAATTTATATGCCAGCAGACAGGAAACCGGGTGTGCGAGATTTTGTTGCCCCGGTTGTTGAGGGGGCGATTCTCAGTACCTACCGTTTTTTACAGTTTCGTGAGTTGCGTGCCGATGATACCAGACCGCCTAAGGTTCTTTCCCTGATTTTTAAGAGCGAACGGGATTTAACCGACATCCAGCCTCTGGTGCTGGATGCGGAGCGTCGTGCCCGGGCGGTCTGTTTTGTCCGGGACCTGGTAAATGAGCCTGCCGGGAACAAACCACCTTTAAATCTGGCAGGACGGATGAAAAATCTGCTTTCGGGGGACAGGGTTAACTTGAAGGTGCTGGAACGGGCAGAGTTAGAAAAGATGGGGATGGGTGGAATTATTGGCGTCGGTCAGGGTTCGCATAACCCTCCGTGTCTGGTGCACATTACCTATAAAACCAGAACTAAAGCCCGAAAAAGGGTGATCTTTGTTGGTAAAGGGATTACTTTTGACTCGGGCGGTCTTTCTTTGAAGACCAGCCAGCAGATGGAAACAATGAAGGACGATATGGCTGGTGCAGCAACCGTGTTCGGGATCTTTCTTTATCTCAAGGATGTGGATCTGCCGGTAGAGGTGCACGGGCTTGTGCCATTAGCCGAGAACCTGCCTGGTGGTGGTGCACAGAAGCCAGGCGATGTTATCCGGCATTTTAATGGCAAGACGGTGGAGGTGATGAACACCGATGCTGAAGGAAGGCTCATTTTAGCCGACGCCCTTGCTTATGGTGCGACGCTTAAGCCAGATTTGATGATTGACATGGCTACACTTACCGGTGCCTGTGTGGTTGCCCTGGGCAACGAGATGTCCGGATTACTCGGGACAGACCGCAGGACAATTGCGCAACTGATCGCCCTGGGTAAAGAGCAGGGCGAGTTTTTCTGGGAATTACCGCTCTTTGAACGCTATCGGGCACATATGAAAAGCAATGTTGCTCATCTGAAGAACATCGGAAGACCTCAGAATGCGGGCACGATTATCGGCGGGTTGTTTCTTTCAGAATTCGTTCCGAACGAAATCAGGTGGGTGCACATTGACATCGCCGGTACCGCCTTTACCAGCGATGGCTGGGAATACTGTCCGCCGGGTGCTACCGGTGTGCCCTTACGGACGATGCTTGCTTTACTTGCTTCTGGCGTTAGATGAATGTAGCGGTTGAGTTTGCTAATGTCACTGTCGGTTATGCCCGGGCCGTGGCGTTAGAAGACGTTTCGTTTCAGCTGGGGCACGGTCAGTTTTTAGGGGTAATCGGTCCTAACGGTTCAGGCAAGACAACGCTTTTAAAAACAATCCTCGGTCTGGTGGTTCCGGTGCAGGGAAGGGTTGTGGTGCTGGGTGATTCTGATCTCCGCCAGGGACGGATA
The DNA here is from genome assembly GCA_937139435.1 of uncultured bacterium. Classification (GTDB taxonomy): domain Bacteria; phylum Hydrothermota; class Tepidihabitantia; order Tepidihabitantales; family Tepidihabitantaceae; genus Tepidihabitans. Next base: position 493 of record CAKZPX010000053.1, on the reverse strand, counting down.
CGCCGGCGCATCGGCTATGTTCCCCAGCGTCAGGCGATTGACGTCCGATTTCCGGTAAGTGTCATAGATGCGGTTATGATGGGAACCTATGCCGGTCTGGGGTTCGGTCGTTTTCCTGGTAGGCGGGAGCGAGAGAAGGCGTTAGCGGTGCTGGAGGCGGTGGGTCTGGCGGATGTGGCGTTTCATCTTGCCGGACATCTATCCGGCGGACAACAGCAGCGGCTCTTCCTGGCCCGGGCGCTGGTGAGTGAGCCGGAACTGCTTTTACTTGATGAGCCGACCGCCGGGGTTGATGTTGCCAGTCGGGGGCAGATTGTTCAACTGGTACGTCAGTTACACAAGGAGCGCAATCTGACAACAATTTACGTAACCCACGATTTGAATGAGATTATAACCTGTGTTGACCGGGTGATGTTTTTACAACGGCGGGTTAGGGCACTTGGTTCCTGTGCTGAGGTGATGAACCCGGAGGTGCTCAGCGAACTTTACCAGA
>CAKZPX010000052.1 GCA_937139435.1 uncultured bacterium | reverse complement strand
TGTCAGATAAAGGCGGCATTTGAACTGGCGCGTCGGTTTCAGGAAAGTAGTGCGCCCGGTGAAAGGGAGGTGTTAAACAGTCCGGAAGCGATTGTTCGCCTGATCCGACCGAAACTTTTAGAACGTAAAAAGGAGTGCTTTTTCACAGTGCTTCTGGATGCTCGTAACCGCCATATCCGCACGGAACAGGTTTCGGTTGGCAGTCTGGATACAACACTTGCCCATCCCCGTGAGGTGTTTGACCCGGCGGTGCACGACCACGCTGCGACAATCGTTGTTGTCCATAATCATCCTTCTGGTGACCCTGCTCCTTCGGAGGAGGACATCCATTTGACCCGGCGTCTGGCTGAGGCGGGAAAGGTGCTGGGGATTAAGTTGCTTGACCATATAATTGTTGGTGGAGATGGATATTACAGTTTTCGGGGACACGGTTTGTTGTGATTTAATAACTCAGGTCAATGGTTCAGGTGGTGGCCAGACCGCCATACAGGCAGGGTTTGCACAGCGAACACCTTCCGCTGGCGTTTCCTTCAGACAGCGGGGACACGGTGATTTCCGAATTGTTCCATCCGGTTCCAGATAAGCCTCTTCTTCCCAGTTGTAATCGCAGTGCGCACAATAATAATCAGCCCAGGTTTCTTTGCCATTACAGCTGGGGCAGCGGCTCCGCTGATTCATATCCGGTAAGTGAATTTTAATATTTTCCGATTGAAAGTCAAGTGGACAATTCGGAGGTGAGAAGGGGCTGTTACCGGATAGATGGAAGATGGTTTAAGACCTTAAGCCCTGATAACTGTTATCCGGCACCGGTTATAGGGAGAAAAACAGGTTTTCATTTCCCGGGTTTTAATCTAAGGGGAATCCTTTGTTCAGCAGAAAACTGCAGAGTAATTTCTGATAGAAATTGGATTCGGGTTTTAATCCGGGGTAATCCCCGGGACTATCCCGGGGGTAACCCGGGGGATATCCCCAGCCCGCCTTATTTTAGTTAATTTAAAGTAAAAGTTTTTAATATAACTATTTCAAATAAAATATATTAGCTATTAATAGTACTATTTATCAACAATATGTTCTGTTAATGGTAAGGGGCGGAAGGGGTTATTAATTTATACTAACTAACGAGCGAGGCGCGGGCTCCAGGCGGGTGAGAAAGCGCCGCCGGTTCTGGTGATCTGACGCTGGTTGGCACCGTTCCAGTCCATTGTCCAGATTTCCCAGGCGCCGGTGCGGTTTGAGGCAAATGCGATGTGCAGACCATCAGGTGACCAGGACGGTTCTTCGTTGTTGCCCTGGCTGGTTAGCCGGATATAGGTATCACCGAGGATGTTGGTCAGGCAAATCTGGTTTGAAGCGTCAGGCTGGCGCTGGACAAAAGCGATGAGGTCGCCCTTTGGCGACCAGACTGGCGAGGTGTTGTAGGAGCCAGAAAATGTTAAGCGCCGGAGGTCGGTGCCATCAACGTTTATAATGTAAATCTGGGGTGTGCCGGTGCGGTCCGAGACAAAGGCGAGCTCCCGACCGTTGGGTGACCAGGTGGGAGAGACATCAATTGCTGGATGGTTGGTAAGCCGGCGGATAATGCGACCGTTGAGGTCAAGCAGGTAGATGTCGGAGTTGCCTTCAAAGGTAAGGGAGGCGGCGATCATTTTACCATCGGGTGAGAATGACGGAGTTGTGTTTAACCCCTTGTGTTCTGATATAGTGTTAACACGCCGGGTGGCAAGTTCAAGGCAGTAGATGTTTAGGGACTGGGTGCCGTAGGAGCAGTAGGCGATGCGCTCGCCGCGCGGTGACCAGTCCGGAAAGAGTTTCAGACCGCCGGATGATGTTAATTGCTCCATTCCGGCGCCATCGTAATCCACTACTGTTAATTCCTTATGACCGGCACCAAGCGCGCGCGAGAATGCAATCCGGGTGCAGCTGATACCTTCTTCACCGGTCAGAAGTTTTATTACATCATCAGCCATGCGGTGGGCAAGCCAGCGATAGTTCTGTTGCCAGGGGTAATTTTTCGTTGCAATTAGCCGGGAACTGGCAAGGTCATAAAGACGCATGGTTAAAAGGCTCGTGCCTTTTCTTGCGGAGTAGTCACCGCAGATGAGTACCTGGGCACCGGTTGTTGCCCAGCCTTTGAGGTCCGGTTTTTTCGGGTCGGTGGAGAAGTTATAAACCTTGCCTGATTCCGGTTCTTCAATTGTAAAGTACATAGAATAGCGCAGGTCAGCGGTAAGGATGTTCTGGACGGTTGTTACCAGAGCCATGGTCTCGGGTTTTGTGCCCCGCGGGGTGAGAAAGTCGGCAATTACCAGTGAAAGACGTTTACGCGGAGTGCCGGAGAGGGTAATTTTTAGCCAGAGTTCATCAGCGGAAAATGCTGGTTTGGGAGTTGTGTCCGGATTCTGGGCAAGGAGAGTCAGGGGCAAAAGCCAGGAGAGATATTTCATGAACACAAATTATAGACGAACTGGCATTCCGGTCAAGGTAATCTATTACACCGGGTGCAGTGATACAGGAAATGGTGTAGTATAATAATATAGAAGTCCTGCTTGATATTTGGCTTTATTTAAGTATAATTAAATAACGTGGAAGGAAAGGGTGGAAAAGGTTTTGTTTGTACCTACTGTCGTCAACAGTTAAATTTAGTTGGTCGTTTTTGTCCGTTTTGTGGGCAGCGAACCGGTAGCAATTCTGCTGTTCGCGATAGTCTCTCCCGGAGCAGGAGACGGACGCAGCGACTGGTTCCACCGTTGCGTTGCGGAACATTTCAGCATGGGCTTATGCGGCAGTTGTTTCAGTATCGTTTCTGCCCGGAATGCGGGATGGACCTGTCCTGGGGTAGACCGGGTTTTGAACCGCTGTAGAGAAGACGATTTTAGCGAATCAACGGTAGCCAGTCGTGAAAGAGAAAGTAAAACCTGCCAATGAGTAGGGAGATGCGGGCCATTATTGTGTAGCCAAAAGAGGCGCCGAACGCCACCATAATAAAAACGATGCCAATCCGGGAGAATACACCAAGAACACCACGATGTTCCTTAGAGAAGTAAAAGTAGGTCAGGGTGGTGATGACACCGATATAGATGACCGCATTGTTTAAATTAATTAACGGTCGCAGAGTGTCAGATAGCTGCGGTAACAGGTACCCCTGAACCGCTGCCACCAGCCCCAGTCCGGCACCAATTCCGATGGTAAAAGAGATTGGCCAGCGGGAGAGCCAGACAAGTTTCGGGATTGAGCGCAAAAGCATGATGATGCCGAGCAGGGCGGGGATGACGAGGATGTAAGCCTCCAGATAATTGCCGGCGGTAAGGTGGGTTTTGAAGGTGTCTACCAGCATCGGGTAAACGTCAAACGCCCAGATGTAAATTACTGCGAAACCGGCAGAGATGCCAACATAGATGTGTTCCGCAGCACGATAAAGCGGGTTGTCGCGATAGAGAAAGGATAATATGGCGATAGTCAATGTTGCCGCAACCCAGGTGCCGATTATGTCCGCAAGCATCTATTTCCTCAGTCTTTTTCGGGCAATGAGGAAACCGATATTACCGATGATTAGAAGGATGATTAATAGTCCATGGGCGGTGGACTGCGCTGGCATTCCGAGAGTGGCGGAACCAGGTTTACCAACCAGTGCTTCGTATTCCGAGGCACCCTGGAGTCCGCCGATAATCCCTTCAATCTGGTGGGCGCGGTAATACTGGAACATCCCGGGGGCGTTAACACCGGTACAGCCGACAATAATCTTCTGGTTAAAGCGTGCCCCGGCGTATTGAATCCAGGCATCGGCAACTGCGCCATGGGCTAAACTGACCAGCAGGGCGATATCATTGTAGTTACGCACCGAGCGCATAAATTGAAAACTGTCAAGGGAGACACCCCGATAGTCGGTTTTAAAGAAATCACGGATTTCCCGACCGATGCCAACCATCATTGCGGTGTAACCGGGGCGGTAGCCGATGTTGATGTAGTCTCTGCCATAGGTTTTATTGTATTCCGGCGCCACCTGATTTAGGGCAATTTCTCCTATGGGCAGACCGAGCGCCAGTTGACCGGTGAGGATAACCCGGAGCTCTTTTTTGAAACAGTGGCGTAAAATGGCGATAAGCATCGGCTGGACCTCGGGGGCGGATGATGGGTCAAAGTCAATAGATATCATTACCACCGAACCCGGTGGCAGTTGTTCAATGGCATTATAGGCGGAACGCACCGGTTCAGAAATCCGGACGGTAATTTTCGGTTTGATAATTAACGGTAGCAAGACGACAAGGGCAAGGAGAAGGTAGATTATTCTGCGGTCAATAACTGTCAGTTGCTCCCAGATTCTCATCGTCTATGAAGATAGATAGGTTCTTTCAATACCGAGGATGATGCGCAGGGACATGGCGATACCACCCAGTGCTAGTCCGATGCCGATTCCTCTACCAGCAGCAGCTTGCGGAATTGCCATGAGCCAGTCTTTAATCTGAGCAAAGAGTTCTATGCGGTAAAGGGTGGCGAGGTCAATCCCCGGAAAGAGCAGATGCAGGAATTGACTGATGTAACGCCAGATAGAGCTACCCAGCGGGACATTGCCGAGCATCACCAGACAGGCGGCGATGAGTAAGAGTGTGGCGGCAAGGTTACGTACCCGGAACGCCCGATA
>CAKZPX010000051.1 GCA_937139435.1 uncultured bacterium | reverse complement strand
CGGAAGCAGCGACAAGCAGTACCCCGTTTCTTAAAGCATACTGGCATGCTTCGTTGAGCGGCGTAATGGTAGAGTTGCCACCAATGCTCATGTTTATTACCCGGGCACCACGGTCGGTTGCCCAGCGGATTGCCAGCGCAACATCAGAGAGAGTGCCGTTGCCGGAATCATTGAGCGCCCTTACCGCCAGTAGTTGTACCTGCACCCATCCCGTAATACCGATGCTGTTGTTGGCAACCGCAGCAATTATTCCGGCTACATGGGTGCCGTGAAATGCATTCGGTATGTTAGGGTTGTCCGGTCTTGGGTCGTTATCACGGTTTATGAAGTCATAACCCAGTTCACCGGAACGAAAATTGGCGGCAAGGTCGGGGTGGGTATAATCAGCACCGTTATCCACCACGGCAACTTTGATTGCGCCACCCGTTGTTATGTCCCATGCTTGGTCAGCATACATAATCCACTTATCCCACTGTTTGGTAAGAAATAACGGGTCATTGGGAATAAGGAGTGTGCGCACCGGATAGTCTGGTTCAATAAATTTGATACCCGGTACAGAACCCAATCTGGTCTGGAGTTGCTCAAGGGAGATGTCGAGAGGCAATTCAGTCACAATGAAACCGGCGTCAGGGGCAACGGTTTTAATTACACCGTTGAGATTATTGATGGCTTTAATGAGGGTGGTCTCGTTTTCAGGCTGGAATCCGATGACGAATCTGCCCGGGATTGGTTCTGCGGTAGACCGGGGAAAAGGCTGAATATCACTACTGCGGTTTTCAAATTCTCTCTGGAGCAGGTACGTCCGGTATATGTCTTCAGCGGTTAACGGTGGACAATCGGGTCGGTGAAAAAGGGCGAGGGTGATGACTAAAATGAGATTCATAGTTTACTCCAAGACAAATCTTCCCCAGTAAGTCTGGGTGGAACCGGTGTTGTTAAAAAATATCAGATAGTAGAAACCGTCTGTGGTGAACTGGTAAGAGAGGCTTAACTCCCGGACGTTACTCTGTTCATAAAGTGCGGTGTAACTCTGGTTCCTGCGATATTTCTGGAGGTTATCTTCATCAAGCAGGGAAAAGCGTGAGATGGTGCCGCTGGTCGCGGAGCGGGCAGCACCGATGACAATATCTCCAGCCTCGGCGCGGAATTTAATCTCCCAGGAACGGTTGCTGGAAAGTGTTATCTCGCCGTGGAAGACATTTTGCTGGGTAGTCTTTTGTATCTGGACATTTACGGTGTCGCTTGCACCCCGGTTACCGGCAAGGTCGGTTGCGATACAGAAAAGTTTATGCCAGCTGTTCTCGGCTAACTGCCTGGTGTCCCATTCGGCAGTTGCCTGGTTACTGCTTTCCCGGGCAAACATCACTTCGTCGGCGTAAAACTCAATCGTTGCAATACCGAGGGAGTCAAACGCTTCGGCGACAACCTGGACGATACCGGTGGCAACGGTGGAGTCAGCGGGCGAATGGATAATACAGGTGGGTGGGGTCCGATCAAAAAGGGTCAGCAATTCGCAGCCAGTGCTCAGGAGCAGGAGAAAGAACAGCGGTCTAAATTTCATACTCCTCTCCTTTCTGGGGGATAATTACTTCTGATATTCCCATTGTCCGGAGTGGTTCAACCAGGGCGTTTGCTGCCTCGGGCTCAGCATGGACGAGAAACACCTTTTTTAACCGCTGCGGCTGGATATTGCGTACATATTCTAAAAGTCCGTTGCGGTCGGCATGGGCGCTGAATTCATCCATTATCGCCACCTCGGCTTTCAGTTCATATTCCTCGCCAAGAATTTTAACAACCGGTTGCCTTTCGGCAAGTCTGCGTCCCAGGGTGTGCTGCGCCTGAAAAGATACAATAAGAATCAGGTTGCGACTGTCGCCGACGGCGTGTTTTAGATGATGAAGAACCCTGCCCGCCTCGCACATCCCGGAGGGAGAAATTATTATGCAGGGTTCGGTAAGGTAGTTGAGCCTTTTAGATTCTTCGGCGTTTTCTATGTAACGCAGCCCGGGAAAGTCAAATGGACCGCCGCCCTCATTCTGGAGTGCCTGGGCTTGAGCATCAAAATAGCCGCTGCTGTTGCGGTAGAGTTCGGTTACCCGGCTGGCGAGCGGGCTGTCAACAAAAACCGGTATATCAGGGATTAACTCCTGCTGGCGTAGGATCTTCAGATGGTAGACGATCTCCTGCGCCCGTTCTACCGCAAAGGCGGGGATGATAATTCTTCCTCCCCGGTTATAGACCCGGTTGATAATTTCTGCCAGCCGTGAGGCGACCTGCTGGTAATCACTGTGGAGGCGATTGCCATAGGTGGCTTCCATTATCAAACAGTCAACTTCTGATACTTGAACCGGGTCACGAATGATCGGGAGTTTTTTTCTACCCAGGTCACCGGTGAAAAGAACTCTTTTGTCCTCGGCAGCGATGTCAATTAGTGCCGACCCAAGGATATGTCCGGCATCATGGAAAAATATGGTGAAGCCGCCCAGTTTTTGCTTGCGGGCGTAGTTTACACCTTCAAGCCGGGTGAGGGCGTGTTCGGCATCTTCGGTAGTGTAAATCGGTTCTTTAGGAGGTTCGCCTCTTTCCCGGCGATGTCGGTTCAGGTAGTTGATATCAGACTCCTGGATTTTAGCCGCATCCAGAAGTAAAAGCCGGGCAAGAGCGACAGTGGGTTTGGTCATTAACACCCGTCCCTGATAGCCATTTTTTATCAGGTTGGGCAGGTTACCGATATGGTCAATGTGGGCGTGGCTGACCGCACACCAGTTGATTTTTTCTGCCGGGAACGGCAGATGGCGGTTGATGGTTTCGGCTTCCTGGCGGTGTCCCTGAAACAGCCCGCATTCCAGAAGTAACTGGTGTTTTCCGGATTTCAATATGTGCTGGGAACCGGTTACCGTTCCGACACCGCCCCAGAACTGGATTATCACCGGACAAGGCT
>CAKZPX010000050.1 GCA_937139435.1 uncultured bacterium | reverse complement strand
TTTAAAACCCTTAAAGGCAGTTTCCCCTCCGGCAGATAGAGCCGTGCTGGAGTCTGATGCGGGTTCGTGCCGTAACGAAGTTTTATCTCGTCCAACAGTTATAACCCTATTTATTTTTCTCCATCTGTCAATCCCGCTCTGCCTGGTTTCCCTTATCCACCGCTTAACCGGGCGTGCCCGAAAAGACTCCGGCTCGCCACGATTATCTTTTAACCCCCATCCGCTCCGGAGAATGCTATGACAACAGCATAAGTCGTAATAACGGTTTTCTTTTCTCCGCTAAACAACGGCATCATATTTATACCCGGCAACACCGTAAACCCGGGAATGAGCCCGGGGCATACCCCGGGCTGGGATATCAAAGCGGGCTCTGGCGTGCTAACTATCAGCGGCTCTACTACTTAACCGCTTCCTTCTTCCAGTGTTTTTCATCTCGGGTGTTATTTTTCTCCTTTTTCTGGCTCTAACTGATTGAGGAATGAATCTATTGCAAAAGATTATGTCCTGCTTGACTTGGGGTTGCAATTGATTAACTTTTGTCTGTTCCCAGAAAGGAGGCTGCAGTGGTGTTTCAAATATTTGCCCGTGAGGACTGCCCGGTCTGCACCAAGGCGCAGGATGTGCTCAACCGTGTCCGCGCGCGCTTTGACATTGAGGTTCAGGTGCGCTATGTTCAGGGTGCCAGCACCACCGCTGACAACCTTGCTGACATGGCATGGCACGACTGGACCGATTCGCCACCCGTGGTGGTGGCAATTAAGGGTGACCAGGTGCTGAAACGCTGGGACGGCAATGATATTGCCGATACCAGCCGCTCCTGGCAACGGATGGTTGAACGCTGGCTGGAGGAACAGCGCTCAACCAGCGGTCAGAGTTTTTAACTGTTCAACGACTCTATCAACGACGGCAGACTCAACACTCCCACCGCTGCCAGAATTGCAATAACCATTAGCGATATCGCTATCGCTGTCAGCGAGATAATCATCATAATACCGTTAATGACGAAATACAGTTTCAGTTTGCTGGTAAAATCAACCAGCGCCTGCTCCTCCCCTTTTTCCACATAAGTCTGCGCCCTGTTCCCAGCACCATTAAGGATAACACCCATCCAGATTGGTAACCATGCCCAGAGAATGCCGAAAATGGTCAGCGCCTGCAGGATTCCTACCACAATCTGCACGATACCAAGAAACTTGAGCCACCTGGACATACCCCGCACATTTTCCCGCACACCGGTATTAACCGAACTGGTAACAGCACTACCTTCCAACTTTACCTCCTTTCTTTGCTATCGTTACGGGTCAAACCTTCTGCTGTTTAAATTTAAACCGACTCTTGAAATGGCGTAAGGCCAGGTCCTTGCCGGACAAAACCTCAACCGCCGGTATCCGCTCCCGATGTTCATAAATTAATCTTATCGCCTCGGCGGTGGCGAACAGGTCCTGGGCTTCATAGGTCAGCCGGGGAATGGCTGCCCGGACAAAATTGTTGCGCGGTGGTTTTCTACCCTCCAGTTCAAAGGCGTAAACACCCAGTTCGCAAAGCCGGTGCCCGGCAATTAAAAGCAGGGCGACAAAGGCAACCCCCTTATAATCGGTATCCTCGTTACTGATACCGGCAAAGAACCGGTCAATATCAATGTAAACCGCATGCCCGCCCGCAGGTTTGATTATCGGCACACCCGATGCACTCAGCCGCTCGGCAAACCGCTGCACCTGCCCGATCCGGGATGCAAGATATTCTGGATTGACAACTGTACGCAACCCCTCGGCAATCGCCTTCAAGTCTCTGCCGGCTAAACCGCCGTAGGTGGGATGCCCTTCGGTAAGAATCTGGTAATCGGTGAGCTGCTCTAAAAGACCGGGATAGCGCTGAACAAACAGCCCATCAGCACGAATCAGAAGCGCACCACCGATGTTAACCAGCCCGTCCTTTTTCAAACTGATGTGAAAGCCATCAATCTCAGAAAATATCTCCCGGACAATCTCTTTTATCTCCCTGCCCTGATAACCCGGCTCGCGCTGTTGAATAAACCAGGCGTTCTCGGCAAAACGACAGGCATCAAGAAAGAAGGGAACCCTTTTCTCGGCGGTCAGTCGCCGCACCGTCCTGATGTTCGCCATCGCCACCGGCTGACCACCACCGGTATTGTTGGTAATCGTTAAATACACCAGCGGAATGTGTTCCGGGATGGTATTCAGGAGTTCGCCCAACTCCACCAGATTGATATTGCCCCGAAAGGGAAATTTCTCATCGTTATTGCGATGTTCAACACAGTTAAGGTTCAGAGGGATGATATTACTGGCAGCGATGTTCGCCTCGGTGGTATCAAAATGACCGTTACTGGGGATAAGATAAACCGGTTCCTCCCACTTCTGCCCGCTCGCATACACCCGGCGCTCCATCCGCTCAATCTCGGCAAGGATGCGGGCATAGACATCACCCGTCTTACCGGCAAGACGCTGGCGCAGCGGTTTCAGCCCCTCAACCTTCAGACTGCGGGCAAGGTTAAAAAACAGCGCATGCTCTGCTGCCCGTCCCTGATGAAAGATAAAAACCGTCTGCAACGGCGCGTCAAACCGTTGCTGCCAAACTTCACCAAAGGTAACACCAAACTGCTCATTCAACTCAAAATAGCCCTCGTTAGAACCATACGCCTCATCCCCCAACAGTAACTGCGCCCACTGCTCAACGGTCATCGTTGTTGTCCCGGAATCGGAAAGCAGGTCACAGCCAGGTAGCAAATGGGCAGGGAAGAGAAACGGATTCAAACCAACCTTCGTCACCAGTTCTGCCCGTGCCGTTATCGAATGCAGCGGACAACCATCTGTGCCCAGCAACGCCGCTGCTTTCTGACAGTTATGCCGGGTGCTGTTGCGAAAACTAACACTGGCATTACGGTAGGCACGATTCTGATAATACCGTCCGGGTTCGTCCCGACGACCGGCAAGCGCCTCAAACTCCTGACAGAAAAAAAGAACATCATCCGTCATCGGTCGGCTCCTTTAATTTAAACCGCTCGGGCTGGACTGTCAATATAGAAAATTAATCACATCCAGAATAAAGTCAAGCGAAAAACCCCTTAACCGCACCCGGCACCGTTTCATAAAATTTTTGTCAGCAGCCAGTGCCGAAATAAAAATCAACCGCATCCGGCTGAAAAACAGGACAGTCTAATAATTAATGAAATGATATGAATATTGAGAAATTTACGGAAAAGGCGCAGAGTGCGCTTTATGAGGCACAATCGTTAGCCCAGCGCTTCGGTCATCAGGAACTTGATGCCGAACACCTCCTGTTGGCGCTGTTAGACCAGGAGGAAGGGCTTATCCCCCAGGTTCTGAACCGGCTGGGTGCCAACCCGGCGCACATCCGCCAGCATGTTGAGGTAGCACTGAAAGACCGCCCCCGTGTATCCGGTAGCACTCAGGTTTATA
>CAKZPX010000049.1 GCA_937139435.1 uncultured bacterium | reverse complement strand
TAATACCACAGTCATCGGGCATTTTCCACCCAACATCCTGGGACTTGTTGACAGCCAAACATTCACCAAAATTACCTATGAAAAACTGATAGTCGCGACCGGCGCCAGTGAGAATTCAATTCTATTTGAGAACAACGACTTACCCGGAGTCTACGGAGCAGGTGCGGTCCAGACACTGATGAATGTTTATGGTGTCAGTCCCGGTAAAAAAGTGTTAATGGTAGGGTCTGGTAACATCGGTCTGATCGTCTCCTATCAGATGCTCCAGGCAGGAATTGACGTTGTTGCCGTTGTCGAAGCACTTCCCCGCATTGGTGGCTATCATGTTCATGCAGCGAAACTTGTAAGATTGGGAGTTCCAATATTAACATCGCACACCATTGTTGCCGCGATGGGTAAAGAGTATGTTACTGGCGCGGTCCTCTGCCGGGTCAATAAAAACTTTAAACCAATAAAAGGCACAGAACAGCGCATTAAAGTTGATACCATCTGTCTGGCGGTTGGGTTGTCACCACTGGTGGAACTGCTGGCTCAGGTCGGCTGTGAGATGGTTTATATACCAGAGCTGGGAGGGCAGGTTACCTGGCACGACGAGAATATGCAAACAAGCGTTCCCGGTGTTTACGTTGCCGGCGATGCAAGTGGCATTGAAGAGGCATCTACCGCTATGCTTGAAGGCAGAATTGCCGGTGCCCATGCTGCCGCCCAGTTCACAGGAAATGCTAACGTTGCTGAACCAATTATTGAACAGGCAAAAAAGGAACTCAACGCCATCCGCCAGGGACCGTTTGGTGAAAAAGCAGCAAGGGGCAAGGTTAAACTCCAGAATGCGCTTCCGGTGCCCGTTTCTAAAATTATTTAACATTTCAAAAAACTGCTATGAAACAAAAACCCGGCACCAAACCAAAACCGGGATGGCAAAAGCATCTCAGTACTTCTTTCCCTTACATTGTTTTAACCGCTGCGGTAATCATCTTTTTCTGGGAGATACTTACCGGTCGTTACTTCTTCTGGGAAGACATCCTTTATCAATACCACCCGTTTAATTACTTCCTTTTCAAAAACCTGCGCAATTTTACTCTACCGGTCTGGAATCCCTATATGTTCGCCGGCATGCCCTTTCTTGCTGACATCCAGACGCAGGTATTCTATCCGTTAAACTGGTTTCTCGCCTTTATTTCTAACTCCAGTCAAAGTTATGTATTCTGGCTGGTAGAAGTAAAAACCATAACCCATTTACTCCTCGGCGCAATTGGATTCTACCTGTTAATCCGGGAACTAAAACTATCTCATTATGCTGGTATCGTTGCCGGTATCACCTTTGGTCTTTCCGGGTTTATGATCACCCATACCATTCATCTAACACTGGTAAGCACATTTGCCTGGTTTCCACTGATTCTGATGTTTTTCTATCGCACCCTTTCCCGGCAGCGATTAAGAGACGCAGCGGCAACCGCCATCGCCCTCGGACTGGCAAACCTTGCCGGTCACCCCCAGATGACCCTGCATATCGTTTATGCCCTGGGCTTACTTTTTGTCCTTCACCTTGTTTTCCACTGGCGCAACAAGCGCCCAACAATACTGAAAAAACAAATCCCGCTCTTCATTCTGAGCATCGCCCTCGGTTTTGCCATTTCTGCTATCGCCTATCTGCCGGCATATCGCTACTCACTGCATACCGTCCGAGAGATGATGACCTTTGCCGAATCTGCCGAGACTTCACTTCCTTTCTGGTTTCTCCTTACTATTTTTGTCCCGAAATTCTTTGGTAGCATTGCCGGTGGCGCAGTAGAAACTGCCCCGTTCTGGATTGACCCGGCGCCTTATACCTACTGGGAAACATGCCTTTACGTTGGAGTTGTCACCATCCTCCTTGCCTTAACCGGACTTGTCAACGCTAACACACGCCGGCGCTGGGAATTTGGCATTCTGGGTTTGGTTGCTTTACTCCTGGCACTGGGGAAATTTACACCCCTTTACCGGATCGCCTTTGAG
>CAKZPX010000048.1 GCA_937139435.1 uncultured bacterium | reverse complement strand
TATTAACCAGCCGTTTTGTCTGTAACTCAATCGCCCGGATGCGCCGCAGCGCCTCCCGCATCACCGTTGATCCGCTACCTGCCATCTTAACTTATGGCACCTCCACACCTTCCAGCACCCGGCGGACAATGTCGTCAGTGGTTAACTCTTCTGCCTCTGCCTCATAGGAAAGGATAATCCGGTGCCGCAATACATCGTAGGCAAGCTCCTTGATATCCTCGGGAATGACAAACCCCCGGCGCCGGAGAAACGCCATCGCCCGGCTCGCAGTCAGGAGATAGATTGATGCCCGGGGTGACGCACCGTAACGCACCAGCGGTTCCAGTTCTCCCAGATTGTGCTCTTTCGGAAAACGGGTCGCAAACACCAGGTTGATGATATAACCCTTTAACCGTTCATCCACATAAATCCGGGTGCACAGCTCCCTTGCCCGCAGGATTGTTCCGATATCAACCACCGGCGCTACCTGAGGCTCCTTACCAGCGGTCATCCGCTCCACAATCACCCGCTCCTCCTCCTTTGATGGGTAGGACACCCGCAACTTCAACAGAAATCGGTCAGTCTGCGCCTCAGGCAGGGGATAGGTTCCCTCCTGCTCAATCGGGTTCTGCGTCGCCAGGACAAGAAACGGCTCATCCAGCCGGAAGGTCTCCTCACCGATCGTCACCTGCCTTTCCTGCATCGCCTCCAGGAGCGCACTCTGCACCTTGGGTGGAGCCCGGTTAATCTCATCAGCAAGAATAAGATTGGCAAATACCGGACCCTTGCGCACGGTAAACTCACCGGTGCGTTGATTGTAAATCTGGGTGCCGATAATGTCAGCAGGCAGTAGGTCCGGGGTAAACTGAATCCGCTGAAAACGCGCCGAGATCGCGCCGGCAAGCGTCTTCACCGCATAGGTCTTTGCCAGCCCGGGCACCCCTTCAATCAGAATATGCCCGTTAGCCAGCAACCCGACCAGCAACCGCTCCAGGAGATATTTCTGTCCGACAATTACCTTGCTTATCTCAGCGGTCAGCGCCTGCACAAACACACTCTCGCGCTCTATCTCTTCATGAATCTGCCGAATATCGTCCTTTAATGCTTCCATTCTTCCCGCTCCTTTTTAATACTCATTTCAACCCTGTTTTTATCCGTAATTGCTCTTAACCCTCCCCCTGTCTCTTCCCGCCATTATTTTAATATTAATAGACTAATCCAAACCCGACACCGATGCAAGAAAAAAACCTCTTCCATTCTTGATTTTCTTGATTTATTCTCCTGCTATTATAATCTCAATTATGCTCTATACGCTACTGCAACTGGTCATCCTCTTTTTTGTCATCTTTGACCCGCTGTTAAGTTTTATCGTCTTTTTTAGCGCCACCGCTGGCATGAGCCCCCAGGAAAAGCGCCGGATCGCTATCCTGGCGGTGACCGTTGCCTTATCCATCTCGCTTATCTGCCTTATTACCGGTGAAGGCGTCCTGAAACTGTTCAATACCAATATTGCCGATTTCAAAATTGCCGGCGGTATTGTGCTCGGGCTTCTGGGCATAAAAATGGCGCTCGGTCAGGGCAGCTCCGACACCATTATGGGCAAGGGTAAATCTTCGCGCGCCATCGCCTCGCTCATCGCCACCCCGTTAATCACCGGACCCGCTGCCATTACCGCAATCATCGTTGCGGTGCACGACTACGGCAGAATCCTCAGCGCCATCGCCATCTTCATCGTTATGCTCATCATCCTTATCCTCTTTCTGCAGGCACCCCGCATCACCCGGCTTGCTGGCGAGACCGCAATGCAGGTGGTCTCCACAATAATGGGGCTTATCACCCTGTCCTGGGGCGTAATGTTCATTAAATCCGGACTCGGCATATAGCCGGTTAAATGGACTATCTTCTTTCCGACTTTCTATAAATTAGAGCCAGCAAAAAGAGAAAATTAACGCTAAACATTTAACCGGATAGATTAAGTTACACAGTGTTTTGGTGTTACGAATTATAATGGTCTAACCGGTGGCAGGTGTGTCCACAATCCCCGGGATAGCCCCGGATAAAGCGCTGTTCTTAAAATCCGAGTTAAATTACCCTCTGGCTCTGTCTTTGACCCTCCTTTCCCCTCTGCCGGAGGATAAGGGATAAGATGGCGAAAAAGAGGAGAGCGTTAAGCAGGATATGAAACCAGAGCCAGAACGGCAGACCACCGATGACCGGATAGTGGCGCTGCCAGTTGTAGAAATCTAAACTTAAAATAAAGACGCCACTGAAAATTACCAACCAGCGCCAGAAGCCAGGTTTTATCTCTGCCCAGGGAGAAAGGTCGCGCGCGGGAAAGATAACGCTGCCGACAATTAAAATCAGGCCGGTGATAACGGTTATCGGCACCACCGGTAAAAAACCAAAATCGGGCAGGAGTTTGAAGTGGTAGGCGATTACCAGCGCCTCACCGACGATGATTGAAGCAAACCCGGCCCAGGGGTTGGTCTTTTTCCAGTAGGCAGCGGCAAGGGTTACCGGAAACAGAACCGCCAGTCCGGTAAAGGTCTCAGTAGCGATAGCAAGGATTGTGCCCCAGGGGCGCAAGGAAAGGAATAGTCCGGCAAGTGCAAGGAAAACGATTACCAGCAGATGAAGCGGTGCCTTTCCTTCTGCTGGTTTTTTCAGGATGAGCCGGATGTCACGCACCAGCATGGAACTGAGCGTTAGAAGTTGCGAATCCATTGTTGACATCAGGGCGGCAAGCCCGCAGATGCTTAAAACCCCGCTCAAAACACCGGGCAGGGTTTTCGCCACCAGCAGCGGCAGGACCTGGTCGGTCTTTGTCCCTTCTAATCC
>CAKZPX010000047.1 GCA_937139435.1 uncultured bacterium | reverse complement strand
TAATTATCCGGGTGCGTACCGGCGTAACTTTAAAGGGGGAAGGAGAAATGAAACAAAAAGTGGTGCGTCCCTCAATTTTAACCATCCTTGGCTTGCTGATAATAACCACGGGCTGGGTAGCAAGCGGCGGACTTAAACCAGAAGAATTGCTCATTCCGGTTCTCTGGGTTATTACCGGGCTAACAACACTTACCGCGATAATCAAAAATGGACCGAGCGCCTTCTTATAATAAAGAGAGAAGCAATAAGAAATAAAATTATAGGAGCAACTTAGTCAATTAACCCTGTTTGCTTTTGAGTGTTAATTGATTTTCCCTAACGCTACTATTCCTGCTCACCAGGTAAACGGAATTTAGTCATCAGTCGGAGAAAAACACCAAGATAATTAAGAAAAGATACAACTATTAAAACCAGAACAGTGTAGTTGACAAAATCACGAAATCTATCGATATGGAGAATTACTCCAGACAAAATTCCATTGCCCGCATCGCTCCTGAGAGTATAAAAAAGAATTAAAAGGGCAAAGGCGCAACCGGTAATCTTTCCCACCACATCAGAAGAAACGAACGAACCCCGCACCTTCATTAAAAGTGCACTCCCTGCCAGTATCAGAAGGTCTCTGATAATTACCGCTCCGGCAATATATAACGGAAGACCACTGAGAAAAACCAGTGAGATCAACACCGAGCCCACCCAGATCTTATCCACCAGATGGTCAAGTACCCGACCGGTATCCGAAACCTGCTTTAACTTCCGCGCCAGATATCCGTCAAGGGCATCGGTTGACCAGGAAACGAGCATCAACGCCACCGCTGCCAGTGCCTGGCGGCGAAAAAGAAAAAATAACACCGCAGGAAGAAAAAAAAGTCGGGACAGAGAAAGTAAATTAGGGATGGTAAGAACCGTCTTTTCCCCACCGGGATGAGTGGTTTTATCTTCTTTCACCGCTGGCTCCCTGACCATTTCAATTTGCTGCGTAAAATTTCAAAATAGCTCTTACCCTTGGGAACCACCAACCGCACCTCAAAATCCACCGCCTTGATCAGCAGTTTTTCTTTAGCCCGAAACTCCCAGCGCCTTTGTCCATCCACGGTCACAAACGCCTTCTCAGCTTTCCCGACAAGCTCAATCTGGATAACCCCGTCTCCGGACAGAACAATCGGACGGGCAGAGAGTGCATGCGGACAGAGAGGAGTAATAATCACCGCTCTCATTGTTGGATACACTACCGGTCCTCCTGCTGCCAGGGAATAGGCGGTTGAACCGGTAGGAGTAGCAACGACAATCCCGTCACCAACAAACTTGTTCACAAAATCCCCTTCCCATCTTACCTGGACTTCAATTACCCTGTTTGTCGGACCCATATTTACAGCACAGTCATTAAAGGCGTAACCGCTCCAGAAATTGCCATCGGTTCGCACCAGTTTATACCCTAAAAGCATTCGCTTCTCCTCCTGATGAGTTCCACGCTCAAAGTTCATAATCCCCGCCTTCGCCTCCCGGGTGGAAAATTCGGTAAGAAATCCCAGCCCTCCCAGATTAACTCCCATCACCGGTAATCCCTTCGCCCCAACTATTCTGACCGCCTTTAGCAAGGTGCCATCTCCACCCAAGGCAATCACCAGATCCGCCTTTCTAATCCAGCGTGCGCCCCACTCTTTAGCAACACCAGCACACTCCTTCGGCGGTTGTTCCGCAAAAAATAAGTTGTGTCCCCTTTTCAGCAACCACCGACTCAATTCCACAACAAACCTTCGGGCTAACGGTTTTCCCCAGTTAACCACCATACCAACATTCATTTTACTTGCCATTATCACCCCCCAAATTTTGCCAGAACACATACCGGACATAACCGGCAAAGTCCTTTTCAATAACTGCCGTTGGTACCAGCGTCCGAACGAAACTCTCCTGAGTGTGGTCAATCTCTAAAGCCAGAAGCCCGCCCGGTTTTAAAAACCTCGGACCGTATTTTAACAACATCCCTACAACCGCTGTCCCTCCAATACCACCGTCAACACTCACCCCTGGTTCATAATCACGCACCTTACTGTCAATAGACGCCAGTCGCTCTCGGGGAATATAAGGTGGATTGGAGATTAAAACATCCAGTTTCCCCTCTAAAAAATCTATCCTGTTGCTGTAAAGACTGGAGAGGCAGATAGTTCGCACCCGGTCCTTAAGTTGATAACGCCCTAAATTTCTCTTCGCTACTGCGAGAGCAGGACGGGAGATATCCACCGCCCAGATCTCTGCCTGGGGAAACATCCTTGCCAGAGTAATGGCAATACAACCCGAACCGGTTCCGTAATCCAATATAAATCGTGGCGATTTTACCCTCGTGCCGGTACGCAAAACCAGTTCCTCGGTCTCGGGACGGGGTATAAACACTCGCTCATCTACATAGAGATTAACATCAAGAAATGGTGCTGAGTTAACGAGGTATTGAACAGGTGTGCCGGTCCGAACCTTATCCACCATCCACCAGAATCGTAACACCTGAAACTTACTTATCTGCCGGGAATGGGTGTAAATTTCGTGCCGCTTCCACCCGGTAATCTCCATTAAAAGAAATTCCGCCTCTTCTCTGGAGATCAATCTACTCGCCTGCTGCACCAGTGTAAAAGCGTCGACTTTTATTGATGACGCTACTGACGCTCGCGCCGCTGCAGCGGTTCGTCCCTTGCTCACAGTGCCGCCTCTGCCTTTTCCAGCGCCTCAAACAACGGTTCTAACTCTCCCTCCAGCACCGCATCAAGATTGTGCAGGGAAAAACCAATCCGGTGGTCGGTAACTCGGTTCTGAGGAAAATTATAAGTGCGTATCTTCTCGCTTCTTTCCCCAGTGCCAATCTGCTTTCGCCGCGTCTCGGTTGTGCGTTTAAGTTCCTCCTGACGACGGAGCTCGCCAATCCGTGCCAGGAGAACCTTCATCGCCTTCATCCTGTTCCTCGCCTGGGAACGTTCATCCTGACAGACAACGGTAATTCCGGTAGGAACGTGCGTTAACCGCACCGCCGAACTTACCTTGTTAACATTCTGCCCACCATGACCTCCGGCACGAAACGCCTCCATCTTTATCTCATCTGGGTTCACCTTCAATTCAAACTCCGCCTGCTCCGGCAGAACCGCTACCGTTACAGTTGAAGTGTGTATTCTCCCTGATGCCTCGGTTTCGGGCACCCGCTGAACACGATGAACGCCACTTTCAAAGCGAAAAAAACGATACGGCATTTCACCCTCAACAGAAAAAATAATCTCCTTAAATCCCTTCAGTTCACTCGGACGGGCAGAAAGCACTTCCACCTTTAACCCGTGCCGTTCCGCATATCTGGAATACATCCGGAAAAGGTCTGCAGCAAATAGCGCTGCCTCCTCACCTCCAGCAGCTGCCCGCACCTCAACGATACACCCCTTCTCCCATTCCGGTGGTTTGGGCTGTAAGGCATCGGTTAATTCGGTTTCTAAACGCGCCATCTCGCCTTTTAACCTTTCCAGCTCTGCTTCAGCAACTTCTCGCAGTTCCGCGTCCTCTGTGTTCCGAAGCAGTTCCTCAGCGCCTCGCCTTTCCTTTTCCATGCGTTCATACTCGGCAAACCGGTTCAAAATGGTGTTTAACCGGCTTAATTCCTTATTTAACGCCTGCAACCGTGACACATCCATTGCCCCAACCGGTGTTGAAAGCAACTTCTCCAGCTCTGCCCGGCGCTCGCGCAGTTGTTCAAATTTAAAGTCCAATTCTTCAAATAACGAAGCCATAAGCAGTTATTTTAGAAAAACTAATGCCCTCCGAAAATATCTTCGGTGGTGAAAACGAAGGTTGCCTGCCGATTGCACGTCACGTCTTTATTATCATCTTTATCAGCGCATTGTCAATAGCAAGGATAAAAAGGCAGCACCGCCCTGACATATAATGCAATACTCCTCGGATTTCCCACGAAGTCTCATTTCACTTGACATTAAAACAGTATCATCTATAATAGCCTGACAGCAAGTATTGTGCTGTCGGCACGACAGTTTAAGTACTGTAAGCGCCCTGGGTGATATTTTTAGTAAAATAAAGCCGAGATTAAGGAGGCTATGATGAAAAAAATTGTTACCTGCCTGCTGGTAATAACCCTGGCGGGTTTCGCCGACACCCTCCTCATAGAAACATTTAACTCCCCCTGGACCCCCCAATCACCACCGCCAGGTTGGAGAATAATATATGATTCACTCAACCCGCAAAGTTATGCTGACTGGCATCGGGAACCAGCAAACGCCGCGCCCTGGGTTAACCATCCCACCCCCTATGCCGCCATCTTCTGGCAAATCAATCAGAACATGACCCCAGATATTATCATCTCCCCGGTGATCACCTGTGCCAATTTCCGCAATATCGTCCTTACCTGCAGTACCTACTTCTCGCACAAAATTACCACCTCCTACACCGCAGAAATCCGCTATTCAATTGATGGTGGTGCGACATTCCCCTATCTTCTCCGCTCCTATTATGGCGAAAACGTCGGACCCGGAATTATGGAATCTTTCGAATTGAGCGGTGCTGCCCGAAGGGATAGCGTAGTCATCGCCTGGATTTTTCAGGGCGATTTGTTTAATATCAACTGGTGGATGTTTGACGATGTGGTGGTTACCGGTGAATCCATCCTGCCTTATGACATTCGCTGTCAGCAAATTATCAGCCCTCGGTACCACGAGCTTCCTGGCACCTTTATACCTCGGGCGCGCTTCCGAAATGTCGGACGTTACGATCAGTTTAATGTCCCGGTATTTTGTGAGCTATTTGACAGTTCAGGCAACTCGCTTTATACCTGGGCCGACACCATTGACACCCTGGTTGCACTGACGGGCGAAAGGGTCTCATTCTTTGACTCCACCTCTTTCCCGTTGACCACGGGTAATTACTCTATTCAATTCTGGTGTGCGGCAGATTCTGACTATAATCGCGCCAATGACACCCTTTCCCGTTCCTTTGTCGTTTCCACACTGGAAGAACTGGTAAATGACAACGGAACACCGGCAGGTTATCGCACCTGGCCAGTTGGTCACTACGGCTGGGGGGCAAAGTTTTCCGCTGCGGAACCGGTATTTATTGAATCGCTCAAGGTTTACCTCAATGCCACTGCCAATCCTGCCCAGACCCGCTACCAGCTTGCTGTTGCCCTTGACCAGGGAACGGGTATGCCCGGTCCGTTTATATTCAAAACACCGGTTCTTTATGCCACTCCAGGCAACCAATGGAACTCGGTATTTCTGGCTGATACTGGCAGACAGATCATTGTAACCGGTGACTTCTATGTCTTCTATCTCCAGGTTGGTGAGCCTCCGGAATGTCCTCGACTCGCCCATGATAACAACCTTAACTATCCGAATAATTACTGGACCTACTATCCTGACGGCACGATGTTACCTCAAGAACCACCTGGTGACCTCTTACTCCGGGTAATTGTCAACCACGACCTCCTCACCCCTACAACCACCGATGCCCGGGTCACATTTATTGATAAACCGCTCTATGAATTTATCCAGCGTCCA
Organism: uncultured bacterium; assembly: GCA_937139435.1. GTDB lineage: Bacteria > Hydrothermota > Tepidihabitantia > Tepidihabitantales > Tepidihabitantaceae > Tepidihabitans. The sequence continues at coordinate 663 of CAKZPX010000047.1, read as the reverse complement.
TTTAATGCTCCCTGTCCGGTTATTGCCCATGTAGAAAACTTTGGCACCGACACCCTTACTAACTTTGCTGTCCGCTGTTCAGTTATTGACCTATCCGGCGGTGTCCTTTATACTAATAATGTTACCATCGCCCGGCTTGACCCGGGACAAACAATCCCGGTCAATTTTAGCAACTGGGTTCCGTTCAGAACTCTCCCCTGTTCGGCAATTGTCTATCTTGATTTCTCAAACAGTGTTGTTCCAGACGCAGTACCACAAAATGATCACTTCCGGTTTGGCTTTGATGTGATCAAAGGTACCTATACCGGTCGTAGTTCCGCCGGTTACGCCTGGATTGACTCTGATACTACCGGCGGTCCTGTCTTCCAGTGGATTGACACCACTGGCGCTGCTGTCGCCATTCAACGAGAAGATGACTACCGCATCTACGTCCCGATCGGCTTCAACTTCCCATTCTCGGATACCGCCTATAACAACTGTTATGTGTGTACCAATGGCTGGCTCTCACTGGGCTATGACCCGCACAGCACCGCACCACTGCCCAGACGTATCCCATCAGAAAGTCTACCCAATGCGGCGATTTTCCCGTGGTGGGACGACCTCAACCTCGGCTCAGCGGGCAAGGTTTACTACAAAACTATTGGCACAGCACCCAACCGGGCA
>CAKZPX010000046.1 GCA_937139435.1 uncultured bacterium | reverse complement strand
CAAATGCCATGCTGCCAGTTATGTCCATCTCTCCTATCGCACCGCCTATCTCAAAGCCAATTACCCTCTGGAGTTCATCGCCGCCTCCCTCACCAGTGAACTGGGAAACTCTGACAATCTGGCAAAGTTCATCCGGGAGGCACGCCGGATGGGGATGGTTGTCCTTGGTCCGGATGTCAATAAAAGTGCGGTTAACTTTGCCCTGGAAGAGCAGGCGGTGCGCTTCGGTCTTGCCGGGGTGAAAAATGTTGGCATTGCTGCTGCTGAGGTCATTGTTGCCGAACGGGAGAACAACGGTCCTTACAAAAGCCTTCTCGACTTTGTCTCTCGCACCCGGGGACGGGTCAACCGTAAGGCAACCGAATCCCTGATCAAAGCCGGCGCATTTGACTCCCTTAACACCAACCGCAGCCAGCTGTTGCACGACCTGGAACCGGCAATGGAAAAGTCCGCCTCTGATCGACTCCTTTTCTGGGAAAGCCAGCTCCAGCTCTTCGGTAACGAGCAACCGGTGCCACCACCCGCCACCGGCGAACGGACGGTGACCACAGATACCGACACCCTGCTTACCTATGAAAAACAGGCGTTTGGCTTCTACTTCTCCTCCCACCCGCTGGTCCGCTATCACGCCGAGTATCAGGCGCTGAAACTTGTCCCGATCGCCGAACTGGAAGGTCTACCCGAAGGCACATCTGTTGCCATCGGCGGCGTCATTACCAAAAGGGTAGTGCGCAAGGACCGCAAAAATCAGGATTACTTTATCATCACCCTGGAGGACTTTGACTCCGCAGTAGAGGTCACGGTGTTTTCCCCTATCCTTGCTCAGTACCGGCCTGTCCTGCAGCCGGAAAACCTGGTTATTGTTCAGGGCAAAATGCGGGTGCGGGCAGGAATGGAAGGTGCAGCTGCCACAGCCGCTGGCATCCCCCAGGTGCGGGCAGAACAGATCTTAGAATTTGCGCGGTGCCGGAGTTTCATCAAAAGTGTTACCATCCGGCTCAAAGAAGAGAAAGCTACCGACCACCTCCTGGCGCAGATAAAGCAAACCCTGGAAGCATTTCCCGGCGAGGTGCGAGTTGCTCTCCAGATATCCCGGCGTCCGATCGTTCTAAAAAACTGCGCTGTGCATATTGAACCGGAATTAATTACCCGGCTAAAAGAACTTGTTGGCGAGGAGAATGTGGTTTTGAACGGTTATCTCCCTCCGCCCGAAAATTCTCTCCCTTACCGTCAGCGTTCCGGAAAGTAACATTATAAACAAAAATGGTACAATCCGCAATCGTTTTTCCCGGTAATCCCTCAATCAATCGTCAGCCCCTCCAGCCGCCGAACCCGTTCTGCTATTGGCGGATGAGAGGCAAAAAGGTCAACCACAGAACGCCGGTCGTTACCAAACGGATTGGCGGTAAACATGTGCGCGGTGGCATCAGAGGCGGTGCGCAATTTGCCGGTCAAGTTCCCCAGTTTGCGCAGGGCACTGGCAAGCCCGTAGGGGTTACGCACGATATAGGCGCCATCAGCATCAGCAAGGAACTCCCGCTGCCGGGAAACCGCTGCCCGAATCAACGCCACCAGTATCGGCGAAATGATAGCCAGAACCAGACCGACGATCAGAATGATAGCACCCGCCTGCCCACCACCCCGGGACCGGGAAGCCCGTCTTCTACCACCACCTATAAAAAAACCCCAGCGCAAAAATATATCCCGGAAAAGGATTAATAATCCTCCGAGAATCGCCACCACCGTCATTAAAAGGATGTCATAATTACGGATATGGGCAATCTCATGGGCAACTACGCCCTGCAACTCTGCCCGATTCATCATCTGCAAAAGCCCGGTTGTCACCGCCACCGCCGCATTTTTCGGACTCCTGCCAGTGGCAAAGGCGTTGGGCGACTCATCTTCAATAACATAGACCCGCGGTTTAGGAATCCCGGCTGCTACCGCCACCTCCTCCACCACATTGTGCAACTGATAGAACTCCGCTTCTGGAGCCGGACGGGCACGATTAAGCGCCAGCGCCAGCCGGTCAGAATTGTAATAAAGCACCAGATTGTAGAAAATAATAAAAAGGGCAAGGATGATGTAGTACTCCAACCCCCAGTTAAAGAAACTGCCCAGCGCGTACCCGACAATCGCCAAAAGCAAAGTAAAACCAATTATAAAAACTGCGGTGAGCAAACGATTGCGGGCGATTAACTGATAAAGATGACCACTTTTTTTAACCGGTGGGGAAGACAACTCCGCCATTGCCTCCACTAAAACTTCACCCGGGGCGTTTCTCGTTCTGTCTCCGGCACCGTGTAAAACTCCGCCACCTGAAAGCCGAACACCCGGGCAATGATATTACTCGGAAACATCTCCACCCGATTATTGTAATCCATCACCACATCGTTATAGAACTGCCGGGCAAAGGCGATGTTATTTTCCGTATGGGCGAGTTCCTCCTGCAGGCGGAGAAAATTCTCATTAGCCTTCAGGTCAGGATAGTTCTCCACAACAGCAAAAAGCGACTTCAGGGTCTCGGTTAACTGATTATTTGCCTTTGCCGCCTCAGCCGGACCACTGGCATTAATCGCCCGCGAACGCGCCTCGGCAACATTTTCAAATATCTCTCGTTCATGCACCGCATACCCTTTGACCGTCTCAACCAGATTCGGAATCAGGTCAATCCGTCGTTTGAGCTGCACATCAATCTGGTGCCAGCCGTTCCGAACCCGGTTGCGACTGCGCACCAGAATGTTATAGGTGCCAATTAAAAATAGCACCACCAGACCAGCCACTATCCCGATGATAATCCCGACCATCACAACTCCTTTCTCCTTTATCTATTGTTCAAACTCCAGATGGATCTTCAACTGCGGAGCGGTGAACTCCTCGGGCAGGGGAGGCAACTTACCGGTAACCAGGATAGCCCGCAGGCACGCCTCATCAAAAAGCGCATCACCAGAACTGCGCTCCAGAGTGACGCCGGTTAACCGCCCATCCCGTTGAATCACAAAAAACACCATCGCCTTCAGGGTTTTGATCCGGCCGTGATAAGGCTCCTGCCAGTTTTCACTTATCCGCTCCAGCATCTGCTGAAGATAATAATTATACCCCAGGCTCTGAATCCCCTCAACCCGCGCCCCTATCCCACCGCGACGCAGAACATCATCCTGCCCTTTCTGTTTAGGCTTTTTTACCGGTTTTTGCTCTGTTTTAGGCTTTGCCGCCGGTTTGGGCTCCGGTGCTGTCTCCACCAGCTGCGTTCTTTCCGTTTTCTCCTCCGGCTCCGCTACTCCGCTCCTTAAAATCTCTACTGTAATCACCCCGGGGCGGGTTATCTCACCGGGCTTTTTCACCAGGCGGGTAACAGCGCCTATCGCCACCATAAAAAGGATGTGTCCGGTGAAAGATATCAGAAGTTCTTTTCTCATCCTCTGCCCCGTAACTACCTATTTAGGCAGTGCGGTTAAACCGATACTGGAAATGCCCTCGTCCTTAATGATTCCTAACACCTCAACTATCGTACCGTAATCAACCCTACGATCGGCATGGAGATAAACCCTGCTATATTCAGCCCGGCTCATCTCTTTCCTTATCGCCTCTCCTAACCCTGCCAGCGACACCGCTTTATTACCAACAAATATCTGCCCATTCTGCCGAACCGAAATCACCAGACCTTCCCGGGTCTGCGGCTCAACCCGTTTCGTACGCGGCAGGTCAAGGTCGATTCCCTGCTGCCGGCTCAGGGCGGTAGAAACACCGGCAATAAGAAAGATAATCATCAACGTAAAACTGACATCAGCCAGAGCGGTAATATTCATCTCGGCAAGAAACTTTAACCGCCGTTCCTTCATTCCCTCGGACCCCGACCAGGATTACTACCCCGATGGCTGACAACCGTTCCCGCAGGTGACCATCCTGACACAACCAGCTCCCGCCGGAACACCCCGGTCAACTCTGAAATAAACCGCTCCATTTCCGACTGTAAACCCCGGGTATGGGCAACACAGTAATTATAAAAAAGTGCTGCTGGAATCGCCACCAGCAGCCCCATCACCGTTGTCACTAGAGCATCAGAAATCCCTGGTGCGATTAATTGCAATGTGGGTAACTGTGCCCCGCGTAAAGAGAGAAAGGTACGTAAAACACCCTGCACCGTACCCAGAAGTCCCAGAAACGGCGCCACCATCGTCGTAATTGCAAGAAAGGAAAGGGAACTTTCTAACAGGTCACTCTGCCGGGAACCTGCCCGCTCCATCGCCTCGGTAATATTGAAAACCAGCTGCCCCATAACCTCGCGGTCTCCCTCTCTGCCAAACTGTTCGCGCAACATCTGCCACTCTTCAACCGCAGCGGTTAAAAGGGCGCTAAGGGGCGAGTCAGGAAAGAGCCGTGTCAGCTCCTGATAGTCTTCCAGCCCCCGGCGATAGCCAAACACATTGAGAAAACTCCGCGTCTGTACCCGCGCCCGCCGAAATTGACGCAATTTACGAAAAAATATCGCCCAGGTGATAACCGACATCAAAAAGAGGATGATGATGATTGTCAGGGCAAACGGACCGGCAGAGATAAAGGGGGCAAAAAATCCGTTGTTATACATTTAACTTCCGCTCCTAAGGGCTGCGGGACAACCTTTCCTGTGCAAGTTTCGCCTCCGGACTTCCCGGATATTTCTTTACAACCTCCTTAAATTTCTCCTGCGCCAGCGCCATCTTGCCCTGTAACTGGTAAATCATCCCGAGTTTATATATCGTCGCCGGAACCTTGTTCCCCTCGGGATATTCGCTCACCACCTTTTTAAACTCCACCTCAGCGCTATCTAACTGATTCAGCGAGTAAAAGCATTCTCCCACCCAGTACTGAGCATTATCTGCCAGCTCACTGGAAGGAAACAGCTTTATAAACCGTCGGAAACCAACTATCGCCACCTGATAATTACCACGGGTAAAATCAAGATAGGCGGTATTGTACATCTGATCTGCATCCACCGTCGGGGTCAAAGTGTCACCCCGGACCGGTTCCCGAGGGGATGGGGCACCGGGATCAGCACCACCACTTTCCACTGCTGGTGATGTCTCCACCTCCCCCCGCCAGGCACCAATCTTTCTGCCAATCCGGTCAATCCTTTCTCCCAGGTCCTGCACCTCACTACCAACTTCATCAATCCGGTTGTCCAGCTGTTCCAGATTGGTCAAAACATCAGCCCCCAATCGGTTTAGTGCCTCCTTCTGTTTTTCCTGCTCCCTTTCTAACCGTGCCAGCCTTATTGAAAGCGAATCCAGCATTGCGCCCCGGCGAACATAATCCCGGTAAACTCCGCATCCAGGCAAAAAAATTACAGCCAGCAGACCCCCTGCTGCTGCCAGAATGGTGCTGGCGAACAGATGGAGTCTACCGGCTGTCATCCAACATCAATCCTGACTCTTTAATTTTTACTGTCCGGCGGTCTTAAATTCACAGCGCCGGTTGAGATGATACTGATTCGGGTCGTTTGTAACCAGACGCTCCTCACCATAACTGATGGTATTAAGAACATCGGCAGCCACACCCAGTTTCACCAGATAGGACCTGGCTGCCTCTGCCCGTCGCTGCCCCAGTGCCATATTGTACTCTGAGGTTCCCAGCGGACAGCAGTGCCCTTCAATCGTCACAGTAAACTTACTTCCTGCCGCCATCGCCCTTTTGATATTTTCCGCATTCTTCTGAAGAATCTGCGCATCACCCGGTCGGATGTCTGACCGGTCAAAATCAAAGTAAATCGTCTGCAGCCCCAGTTCAACCCTCTGAGGTACACCCTCAACTTCCTTCTCTACCGGCTCCTCCACTATCACCGGTTCTTCCTTCACTGGTTGCACGCACTTTTTAGGACAACCTGTCAGGATTAGCGCAACCGTGAATACCAGCGCTACGGTGGTAAACTTAACTACTGCTTTCATCTACTCCTCCTTTTCATTTACTAATTGCATTAGTACCTCGGCAGGCACCCAGATACCAAGAGTGGCACCTGCGCTATTTTCTGTAAAATTTAGCAATCCAATTATCTCCTGTCAAGTTAAACAGACTTCTTCTTGCCACTTCTCCCGGGTGCGGTAAGCGGCACACCTGCCTGACATAAAGGACAGTTTTCGGGTTGATAGTTAACCACCGGCTCATGATACACCGAGAAAAGTGGCACCGGAAAGCTAACCCCGGCACTGCGGTCAATAAAGACTCCGATACCCACCACTTCTGACTGGCTCGGATGAAGCGCACTCAAAGTCTCCTGAATAGAACCGCCGGTGGTTAGAACATCATCAACCACCAGCACCCGGTCATTAGCAGTAAGAGAAAATCCGCGCCCGATTTTTCGCCCATCTTCTGCCTTCTCCGCAATTATACACCTGCAACCAAGCTGCCGGGCGGTCTCGTAAGCAACAATCACACCACCGGTTGTTGGTCCGCATACCACCGTAACACCAGAAGGAAAAAAGTGCTCCACAATCCTGCGGGCGAACTTCCGACACAGTTCGGGTCGTTCTAAAATCCGGAACTTCTCAAAGTAGCGACCGGAATGCATTCCGGAAGTTAATAAAAAATGCCCCTCCAAAAGCGCCCCGGCCTCTCTTAACAAAAGGGCAAAATCTTCACCCATCGCTCCTCCTTTTCTTCTCTTCTGTCAAGGCAGACCCCTTAACTGCTGTCTTATCTCATCAATTACCGCTTCGGGCGCAACCGCCTCGTATATCGGTCTACCGACAACAATGTAGTCTGCCCCGGCGCCCGCTGCCTCCTGAGGGGTTAATGTGCGCATCTGGTCGTCGCCGGATTTTGCCGGTTTCAATCTTATTCCCGGCGTAACAATTACCAGTTTTGGTCCGCACCGTTTGCGAATCAATTTTATCTCCTGCGGTGATGCGACCACACCATCACAACCCATACTCTGCGCCAGTTTGGCCAGCGCCAGCACCCGTTTTTCCACCTCCTGCTCACAGCCAGTTATCTGAGCCAGACCCGCACGGTCAAGGCTGGTCAGAACCGTCACCCCGAGAAGCAGCGGTCGATCAGTAGTAACTCCTTGAACCGTCCGGGTTGCGGCATAAAGCATCTCGGCCCCGCCCATCGTGTGCACGGTCAGCATCTTTACGCCCAATTCTGCTGCTGCTGCTACCGCCTTACCCACCACCGAGGGGATATCACAGAACTTCAGGTCAAGAAATACCTGCATACCGTCACGCACAAACTCCGCCACCAGCTCCTTTCCACCTCTAACCCAGAGGTCAATCCCGATCTTATAGAGGTCAACCCGGTTACCAATTTTCTCTTTCAACTTTAACGCCTCTTCCGGTGAATCAACATTCAATGCTAAAATTAGTTTTGTCATATCATCCCTTTCTGGTTAACCAATTTTTTTCGTAATAGCTGTTTCAGTTCCTGCCAGATTCTCAACGGTGCCCGGGGTTCAATCAAACTGGCGGTTCCTACCTGAACCAGTTTTGCTCCGGCGCAGAGAAACTCATAGGCATCATGACCACTGGTAATTCCACCACCACCAATCACCGGTATCCGCACCGCATCTGCCACCCGCGCAACACAGAAAAGGGCGAATGGCTTTATCGCCGGACCAGAAAGCCCGCCGGTCTTGCCGCCCAGCAATGGTTTGCCATCTTTATCCAGAACCAGAGCGAAAAGGGTGTTAATCAAACTCACCGCATCCGCACCGCTATCCTCGGCTGCCTTTGCTGTGTCCCGGGGGTCAACAAAGTTAGCGGTCAGTTTAACAATTAAAAACTTTCCTGTACAGCGCCGCACCGCAGCAGTAACCTCTGCCACCTTCT
>CAKZPX010000045.1 GCA_937139435.1 uncultured bacterium | reverse complement strand
AAGGCGTCTGCCTTTTGGGGTGAGGCAGAAGGCGATGGTGGTGGCGTCAAGGCGTTCGGTGCTGGTGATGCCATGGTTGAGCGCGCTGAGATGCCGGACGGTCTGGCGGTCAAGGTTGATGGTCTCGGTGCCGGTGGCGTCAATTTCCCGGGCGGTGATGAGGTCGGTCTGGCAGAGTAGTTCCAGGTCGGTGTAGAGTTCAGGTGCGCAGGGTCCGAGTTTGTAGGGGACAAAGTTGTAGGGGTTGGGGATGAGGGTGGCGATGCCGAGTTCGCGGGTGGCGATGAAGATAAGTTTCATTATCCGGGTCATTCCGAGCAGGGGTTCGGCGAGTTTGCCGGTTCTGCCCCGGACATAGAGGAGGAGCAGGAGGAGGTCTTTGCGGTCGCTGAGGTGGATTTTTTTCGGGTTTTTTTCCAGTTGCTGGAGCCGGCGGGTAAGGCGCTGGAGGTCTTTTGTTAGTAGCCGGGACTGGAGGCGCTGCCAGAGGCGAAGGGGGTCGGTATGGTTGATGCGTTCGTCAAGATGGTTTTTTAGTTGTTTCAGGAGAAGGATGATGGGTTCGTCGGTCATTTTTTCCTCCCGCGGCGCTGGTGGTGGAGCTGGCGCAGGCGTTTGATGCCCCGGTTGATGCGCATCGCCACCACCGGTTTGGGGATTTTGAGGGTTAATGATATTTCGTCCGGGGTGAAGCCGAGGATGTGGCGGAGGATGATTGGTTCGCGCTGGGAGCGGGGCAGGCGTTTTAAGTCCTGATGGATTTTTGCGATTTCGGTTCTGGTGTTGAATTCGGTTTCCAGGGGTGGGGTGGTTAGTGCGTGTTCCGGGCAGTCGTCAAGGGAGATGGTGTTGAGGTTTCGGTTCTGCTGGCGGCGGTGTTTGCTGATGCGGTTTAGTGCGATGCGGACAAGCCAGGTGGAGAGCCGGGATTCGCCGCGAAATTTTTTTATGCCCCGGGCGATGTCGGCAAAGGTTTCAATCGCTGCGTCTTCGGCATCAGCGGTGTTGTCGAGGTGGCTGAGGGCGAGCGCCATAATCATCCGCCAGTAGCGGTGAAACAGTTTTTCAAAGGCGCCGGGTTGGTCGTTCTGGAGTTCAGCAATGAGTTCGGCATCAGGGTCAGGTTTTTTTCCCGGCATCGGGGTATCATATTGGGGCATGGGGTCAGGTCAAGTGGTTTTGCCGGTTAAAGGTGTTTTTCAGGGCGTCTTC
>CAKZPX010000044.1 GCA_937139435.1 uncultured bacterium | reverse complement strand
TTATCACCCTGCCCGATGTCAACATAATCACCATAAACCATTATCGGTTTAGAGAAGAAAAATAGCGTATCCGGTCTTATCTCAGTCCGTTTTCAGCAGTTGACGCCAGGAGTGAGCCGAGTTAAAATTAACCGATGGCTAAAGGATGGCGGCAACTAATCTTGCTTTTTCTCTTATTTGCCTGTGTCCCTGAAACCACCCGGCTCCGGCGCCAGCTCAACGACCCTGACCCCCAGACCCGGGCAAATGCGGCAAGAAGGCTGGGCGAACTGAAAGACAGAAACTCGCTGCCCCTGCTTGTCAACCTGCTCAATGACTCGGAACCGATTGTCCGATTTGAAGCCGGGCTGGCATTGGGCAAAATTGGCGACACCACCGCAATCGCACCACTTTTTACCGCTGCCCGAAATGAACCACGGGAGGACGTGGCGATGGCGTTTACCAGAGCCCTTGGTGATATCGGTCCAGCAGCCACTGACCCACTCATCAACCTCACCGGCTCCCCCAAAACAGCGGTGCGCATCGTCGCCTGCCACGAACTGGGCAGAATGCGGATAAAAAAGGCGGTTGACCCGCTCATCCGCCGGCTTGACGACCCGGACCCGAATGTCCGGCGCAAAGCCATCTTTGCCCTGCGTCGTATCGGCGACCAGAAAGGTCTATCCGCCATCGCCAGCAAAATCTCCAGCATTGACCCGGTTACCGAACAGGCGGCTGAGGCGGCGTTAAGCGGTCAGGGCTATGAAGAGCAACTGGGTGAAATTCGTGCCCTGCTCCGCCGCTTTAACCGATAAACCACCCTTTAACTCTTTTTGGAACTGATAACAGGCAGGACAAGATACTGTTACCGTTTCGCACTATTTATTAATGAATAACCGCCTGATTTTAGGAAAGTTATCGCCAAATGCGTTATAAAAAAGGTAAACAAGGGGGATATCCCCGGGTTATCCCCCTGACCGCCCCGGGGATAACCCGGAAGTTAACCCTATCTAATCTCTGCCCCGAAATCGTGCCTAATTAAGAATCTAACTCCCTGATTGTTTTTCCCCTGTCTTTCTCCTGACCGTTCAACACTATCGTGCCGTCTGATTTCAATACCATCTTCACCCTGATTTATATCGGAAATTTTCCCCGGGATATAACAGGGCGGCATCCTTGACTTTATTGCAGTAATTATCTAAACTTAAAGACTGGACAATGAAGACCATGTTTTTCCTTCTTGCGCTGGTCACCGCAGCGGTGACGGCGCAGGTAAATGCACCGGTGGTTCAGGGCGACCTGAAAATGAACTTAGACCACACCGTTTATTCAGTTAGCCCGCAGGAGATAAAATTGGAAATTTTCTACGAAATCCCCTATTTCACCCTTACATTTCGCCGGAACAGCACCGGATTTATCGCCCGCTATCGTCTGGCGGTAGAGGTCTGGGACCAGAAACGCCAGTCCATCTTCGGTGACATGTGGACAAAAACAGTAGCGGTGCCTGACTACGCCGGCACGGTGAACCAGCACTCAACCGCCAGCGAGGTTATCACCCTGAACCTGCCCAGGACCGCCAGACAGGTAAGGATAATCGTCTCCGACCTGTTCAGTGAGCGCACCGCCTCGGTGTTATTCCCGCTTAAAAAAGCACCGGACAAACTCATCATCCGGCTGGAAAAGTCGGGCAAAACCAATCCCACTCGCATTTACCGTATCAATGACACCATTGAGGTCATCGTCCAGCCGTTCGGCAACATCTCGGGTGACAGTGTCCGCTTTCTGGTTAAAAAACAGCGCCGGGTGCCTACCGGTGCCACAGTCCCGGTTACCGAATCTCTCGGCATACCGCGGGCAAGACTGGTTATCCCAATACACGACTCTTCGGGAACGCCCCGCTTCTCCTCGGGCGAATACACTGTTGTTGCCACGCTCGTTGCCTCCGACAGCATTATTGGCACCGACAGCGTGAAGATACGGATAGAACTGCCATTTTACTACGACGAAAGCACCTGGACATTAAAGGTTGACCAGTTGCTCTACATCGCCACCTATGAACAGATGCGGGAATTAAAACGCACCCCACGGGAAGGACGCCAGAAGGCATGGGAGGATTTCTGGCGCGACAAAGATCCTAACCCCTCCACCGCAGTAAACGAACAGGAGGAGGAATACTTTGCCCGGATTGAATACGCGGAAAGACATTTTGCCAAGGGTGACAACGGCTATCGGAGTGACCGGGCACGGATATATGTCCAGTATGGACCACCTGATGAAATTGAATCCCGACCTTTTGCCGTTGACCGCCCTGCAGAAGAGATCTGGTATTATTATCAAAACAACCTTACTTTCGTCTTTGTGGACCGATTTGGTTCAGGTCAGTTTATTCTTGTCAGTCCGGGGAGGTGGTAGATGTTGTCTTCTCTACTTTTGTGGCTGGGAATTATCACCGCCAGTCCGTTACAGTTTTATGTTGACTGGTCGACGTTTCATCATGCCGGCGACTCTTCCCGGGTAGAATTTTATTATGGCGTCCCCTATGACCAGTTATACTTCCAGCCGCTGGATGAGGAACTCGTCGCCCTGTTTAATGTCACGCTGGCGATGAAAGGTTTGACCAACCAGTTTTCTGAAACCGGAACAATCAGAAAACGTGCCCGGGTGCGAAGTTTTCAGGAGGCGGTAACCGGTCAGCGACTTTTTGTTGACCAGTTCAGCGTTATCGCACCACCAGGAACCTATCAAATCCAGGTAAATGTCACCGACACCATGAAAAGCGGCACAGTCGTGGACACAATCACCGTGCCGGCATTTAACCAGAACCTAACCCTCAGTTCCATCCAGCTCGCCTCCGGTTTAATCAAAGACACCATTACCGGTAAAATCGCAATAATCCCCAACCCGCCGTGCCGCTTTCCGTTCACTGACCGCTTAAAGGTCTATCTCTATTTTGAAGCCTATGGACTTGTTCCTGACCAGAACAACTACGAGACCCGTTATATCCTTCTGACCGCAACCACCGGTGACACCATCCTTTCTTCCCCACCGATTGCCCGGCAGAAAACCAGCGCTACCACCGCGCTGACCCTGGAACTCACCCTGGACAGCATCAAACCCGGCGACTATAAACTCGCGCTCCAACTCACCGATAAGAGCAGCAACAAAACAACAACCGCCGAAAAGCGCTTCACCATCAGAGATGAAACACCCGCCGCACCTACCCATTACACACTTACCCAATCATTACAGGAATCCCTGCTCAAAGATCTGCCTGAATCGGCACGACACTACTATAATGAAATCCAGTATCTTGCCACCCCCCGCGAACTTGCCTACTATCACAGTCTCTCGGACTCTGGTAAAACCGCCTATCTTGCCTGGTTCTGGTCAAGACACAATCTGACCGAGTTTGTCCGGCGGATGGAGACGGTGGAGAAACGCTTTAAAACCGCCCGCACCCCGGGTGTAAAAACTGACCGGGGCAGAATCTATGTTAAATACGGTGAACCCGATGCGGTGGAACGCAAGACAATGGAAATGGAAATAAAACCGCGCGAATACTGGTTCTACTACCAGCAGGGATTAACATTTATCTTCGTCGACCTGCGGGGAGATGGTAACTACCGCCTTGTCTGGACCAACAGTCCTGATGAACCGTCAACCGGACTGGAAAACCAGCTTACACCGGAAGAAATAAACCAGTTTCGTTGAATGAATTTAAAGGATAAGCAAGAGGGACTGATGGAAAGAAACGAAACATGCGCCCTGGTTGAGTTTAACCCGTTCAAAACCGACTGGTGTACCCTGCCCGCCCACGCTGACTTTCGACTCGGAGAGATGGTCATTATTGGCGACGAGGAGGGTGAAGACCTGGGAAAACTGGTAGCATTTGACCCCACCGGCACCCATCCAACCGAAGGAACGGTTCTCCGCCGTGCCACCGAACAGGATCTCCAGCGTCGGGCAGAACTTAATGCAAAATCCATCCACACCCTGGAACTATTCCGACGACTGCGTGACGAGTATCAACTGGATATGCAGGTAATCGGTGCCCACTGGAGGATTGACGGTAAAAAAGTGTGTTTCTACTTTGTCTCGGACAAAAAGTTAAACTTCCGGATGTTTCATAAGGCGCTGGCATCAGCGCTCAACGTCCGGGTGGCAATAAAGCAGATCGGTGTCCGTGACCACGCCCGTCTCCTGGGCGGCATTGGTCCCTGCGGCAGAATCCTCTGCTGCCGGGAGTTCCTGAAAGAATTAAAACCGATCACATTAAGAATGGCACGCCAGCAAAACCTCTTTGTTGAATCGACAAAGATATCCGGTCTCTGCGGTAAACTGCTCTGCTGTCTTGCTTATGAGGAAGAAACCTATCGCTGGCTGATCGCCTGCCCCCACGTCGGTGACCGGGTAAAAACCCCTCATGGCATCGGCACCGTAACCGCGGTTGACCCCCTGACCCACCAACTCCGCGTCCGCTACGAAGAAGGCACGGAGGAGTCTATTTCTGTAGAGGAGGCAACTATTAATGAATAAAACAATTGTCGAGATTGCTCGCAGTGAAGGATTGAAACCCAAAGAGCTCAACCGGTTGCTCCAGACCGGACGTGTTATCCTGTTGAGAAACCGGAAACGGAAAATAAAACCCCTGGCGGTAGGGGAAAAAACCCGGGTAAAGGTAAACGCCAACATCGGCACATCGCCGGACCGTGCCGACCTGGAAAC
>CAKZPX010000043.1 GCA_937139435.1 uncultured bacterium | reverse complement strand
TTTCAGGAAGGTATAGGTGGTGTCATCAATTTTTATCACCGGAGAAAAAGCGCCCTTTGATAGACTGTAAGCGGCTTTAACCACCTTGGGATCACGAGCCTTGTCATCAGGTGTGAGTGATATTTCTCCACCTGCCCATTTGCTGCCCGAGGTGGAGAAAAGCCGAATCAGTTCGGCAAATTCGATTTTCTGGGCGCTGTCTTTTTTAGTGATCCGTACGAGCAGGTAGCCATGGGCTGTTTTGTAGGGAGTACTGATTTCACCGGTTTCTAACTTAAACAGACTGTGGAGAAAGCTTTTGGGCAGGGGGGAGTTGAGTCGAACATAGGTGCCGAGGCGGGTGGAGTCAACGATTTCTATGGTAAACCCTGATTTTGTATTTTCCGGAATAAGCGAGTTCAATAGTTCGGGGGTCTTTACATCGATTGGTTCCGGGTTATAAATTTGGTCTTGGGGTGAGAGGTTGGAGAAGGCAAAACTGATAAACTCAGATTTAAGGAATGGTCCCGCGAGTTTGCAGGGGGCGCTCAGGTCAACGATATTCTTACCACCGATAAGCTGGGTTTTTGCCCCTGTCAGTCTGGTACCATCAGCAGCAAGAGCCCCGAGTGCAACGATAGAGTCAGGATTGGTGCTTCGGACGAGGATGTCAGCAAGTTCTTTTGCTTTTGTTTCATCCGGTACCAGCAGAACAATGCCGTTGATGAGCGGCGGTATTCTACCGGCAACTGCCCAGTTACGGAGTTGTTCCGCTTTCGCCCTGGTAGGGGCAACCATTTCCCGGCAGCGAACGCGAGTTGGTTCTTTAAAATCATTGATTGAGGCTTTATATTCCGCCATCAATGTTGCCGAGTCCAGCTGAATCTTCGCGCTTGTCTGGGAACGTCGGTAGGCGTCAATGAACAGTGCAGCGCGACGGTTAAGCCACTGGTCAATGACCCGATGGGCAAGCCAGTATTTCTCTTTCTCGCACTCACGAAGCAGCAGTCTTTCTACAATCAACTGGTCAAGAATGCGGCGTTTCCCTTCCGGTGTCTCAAATTGAGCACGAAAGAACGGTGGGATGGAGTTAAGTCTTTCCTGAAGATGCTCCATCTTTATCGGTACGCCATTTACTACTGCTAAAGTCTCTTTGTTCTGTTCGATTGCAAGCGTGTCCTGGATCAAACTGGCGTTTTTCTTCAGATTGGCAATTTCCTGTTCGTAAAGTTTGTTAGTACGCTCCTGACGCAGTTCTAAGGCGATTTGATTTTTTACTTCCTCATAAGGGCGGAGTTTCCCTGGTTCTTTCTGGGTTACTCTGATAATATAGTAAGTATCTTTTAAAGCAACCGGTGTGCTGATTTCACCTGGTTTGAGGCGAAATGCGGTGTTTTCGATTTCCTTTGGATAGGTGCCCCGGGCAAAAAGCCCCATATTGCCACCACGCTCTTTATCCGGTGCGATAGAATGGAGTTTTACCAGGCTGTCCCACTTCGTTGTATCTTGAAGGAGTAGGTTGTATAGAGAATCGGCAAGTGATTTAGAGGAAACAACCAGCTGGAAGGCTTGAACTTTTTCCGGGACAGTATATTTGGCACGGTTCTTTTTATAAACCGCCCGCAGTTCCTTTTCTTTGGGTTCGGCCTTACTGGTTACTTTAGTATCATACCACATCTGAAACATCATACGATTACGGGTGCCAATTAGATTCTGGATGACTTCAGGGTTATTGACGACGTCGCTTCTGATCGCGGCTTCATAAATTAGGCGATTGTTAATCATTGTATCCAGTAGCTCCATTTTTTGGGCAAATGATTCGTAAATCGCGGGATTGCGACTGATGCGGTCATCAAGTTCAATACGGGTGATCGGGTAGTTATTTACATAGGCAACCCGTTCCTGGTAGTTTTTACGGAAGCAACGTTCAATCGCATCAAGTGCATCCTGACCGTGCGGAGATTTAAAGTAACGGGTAGCGACCTGTTCGTAGTTCTTGGCAGCCTCCATGAATTTTTCCTGCAGTTCCTGGGTAAGGGCGAGACGATAGAGAATCTCCGGTAACCGGGGATGTTTGGGATATTCGTTAAGCAGGTTCTGATAGATAGATTCAGCACGGGCGTAATTGTGGGATTTATCCAGATAGTAGTCGCCAAGTTCAAGCAGATAGAGGAATCGCTGTGCGGAGGAAAGTTTTTCCTTGCCGACTTTTTCCAGGAGAGCGTAAGCCTGCTCATATTTCTGGTCGGCGTAATATAGATATACGGTATCCAGCACCGGTAAGGTTGGTTTTTGATTCGCACCCAGCGCAATAGATACGAAAATGAGCGTAAGGTATTTCTTCATTCTGCCTCCTTTTTATTTCTCTTCGGATATCAATGTAAAATCTGCATCGTTATCATCATTACTATGCCAGAAAAAAGCGGAACGACAACATTATCGTTTATCTCAAAAGGTAATGCCTCAACAAGCGAAGCAGATATTGCTCCTATGATACCAATTGTAAATGGCGTGTCAATACCAGGCAGAATTGACACGATATAGGCGACACCGATGCAAGCAGCCAGACCGGATAGAGTTCCTTCAAGAGTTTTCCGAAATACTTTAATTCTGCCCACGGAAAGACCGATGAGTGCTGCTACTGTATCACCGACTGCCAGAAAGGAAACAGCGGCGATAAACACCCCTTTGTTGCTCCCGAAAAGTAACATCGCCACTAACGAGGCTACCATCAGATAACTACCTCCGGTAAGGGAAGAAAATTCTCTTCGGCGGAGAAGAGAACCGAAAAGGATAATGAATATATCTTTGAATGGATTGAGACGCAACCGAAGCAGATCAACGATTAGAAATATACTGGTGGCAATTGCCATCAATCCTAAGGCAAGATCCCGGCGGGGGATAGCGTAATAAGCAAGCGGGATTATAAGGGCGGTTAGATGCGCCAGTTTCCGACCGAGTTCCGGACCTAAAACTCTACACCTCCGGAGAATTGTTGTGGGCTACCGAGTTCTCTTGCTTCTGGTGCCGCTCCGGCAGCATAGCCATAGTCAATATGAAAACTTCTAAAACGAAAACCGACACCAAAACTGATATTGTGGCGGTAAATCCCGAGGCGTCCGGCGAGGACGTTACGGAACACATATTCCACTCCGAAATTGGGAACATAGTTTTTCTCGACAAAATCTAATTCACTTTCTACAGCAAGTCGCAGTCGATCGCGACCGAAACGGAACAGTTTACTGATTCCGACTGCACCGCGCGGGTAGATATACTCATAGCTACCGGTATTCCAGAATAGGGGCGAGGTGCTTAGATTACGTACCCGGAGACCGATGTCAATCTCAGTAATCGGAGTAATAATAGCGCCGAGGTCAATACCCATACCAAAACAATTTGCTGTACCTCCGAGGTCTTGATAGATCAATTTGACATTACCCCCCAGAGACAGGACGGGATTAATGGTCCGCGCATAGTTAAAATAGGTAACCAGCTGATTCGCAGAGACGATTTTTTTCACATAAGGACGGTTGTTTTCTCCCGGTGGTTGAGTAGTATCGGGTAATTCGGTGAGTTTGATACCGGGGATACCGTTGTGGAGTATCGCCATTCCCAGCGCTTGATTTTTTCCGGGCAATCCAATCCCCAGAAAGTTGTGTTTTACCAGACCGGAGAAGTCCTCAGAATGCATCAGTAAAATGGCGGTGCGAGTGATACGCGTGGATAGCGACGGGTTATAATATATTGCACTGGGGTCAGAGGCAACAGTAACTGCCGCTCCGCCCATCCCGATTGCTCGTGCCGATGTGCCCAGTTCTTCAAAGTCACCAGCATACTTTGTTGCCAGCAGTGTAGCAGGGAGAAGCGCTGCTACGGCTATTATAAATAAATAATTTCGGTAATTCATAGATAACTCCCGGAGTTTTATCCTGGTGTGCGAACCACACGACCGACAATTTCCTTTTTAAATGTGTAACGCGGCTTTGAATAGGTGGGACGTATTGTGACCCTGATTGTATATTCGCCTTCCGGAACGAGTTCGCCCCGGTTGTCGCGTCCGTCCCAGACAATGAGTACTTCTCCAGGACCCTGCTGATAAGGCGGGGTGAGAGTGCGAATTATTTTTTCTGTTTCGTCATGTATCTCTACAATAATCTCTGCTCGCTGGGTAAGGTAGAGGGCAATGGTAGTTCCGGGACGAAGGGAGTTAAACTTTTCCGGAAAGCACCCGATAAGGTAACCATCAAGAGCAATAAGATAGTACTGTCCGCCATCTGCCTCGGCAATAAATACCTGACCGAATTTCCTGCCGATAGCAATGCCGCGCGGGGAGTTAAACACTGGCTGATTGCCGGATGCGCCAGTACCCTTTCCAAAAGAGATGATATATTTTAATCGGGAATCGAATATGTGAATCTGAGAATTTGCCCGGTCGGTTACATAAAGATTACCGTAGCGGTCAAAGGCACAGTAGGCGAAGTCGGCGGTGTCCAGACCAATGGTGCGCCAGTCAATCTGGCGGCGGATTTCTCCAGAAAGCGATAGCTGGTTGATCCTTGTCCCGGAGCGGTCAACAACCACCAGGAGGTCAAGTCCAGTTTCATTGAACGGTGCCACATGGTCCAGAATAGCAATTGCACCAGTAGATTCTAACCCTGGATTATAACTGGCTATGCGGGTGTTGTCAGGGGCGTAAACGGTTATTCCCGAGTTCCTGTCGGTTACATAAACCCGTCCTTGCGAATCCATTGTTACATCGTAAGGTAATTTTAGAGTGGAATCAACCACTCCTACCCAGCGCAGGTTACCATTAGCATATTTTAACCGGACAAGACGATTGTTATCAGTATCCGCAACGTAAACATCGCCATCTTCATTACAGGCAATACCATGGGGGCGATTGAATTGTCCCTCTCCGTTTCCTTTAGAGCCGAAAATTCCCACCTTGCTGAATTTGATATTGTAAACTATTTGACCGCTGCCCGAGTTTACTGCAAACAGAGTTAATAGCGCATCGTCCCGCCAGGTGGTGGTGTCTTCCTCCGCTTTGATTTTTGTACAGGCAAGCCCCTGGGGGTCGTTTACATTAAAATCATTTCCCAAATAGAGGTTGAGATAGAAACTACTGATGCGGGTGAAACCCAGGGTATGGGAAAATGGGGGTGGGATGAGGGTTGACGGCGTTTCGGTGCAAATTAGTAATGCCAATGCAACTAACATGATATTATGATAATATTTTCTTGTCCAGAAAAGTCAAGGAATAAGGGATGGTTATCCTGTGTCAGGATCTCTCTGTCAGAGTCTGAATTGGTGTTGTCTGTAGAGAAACCAAGTAGTAATTCCATCGGGGTAAAGAGATGGCAGAGAAATCTTCGCCGGGTAATCTCGGGGACTGTTCCGGGGGTAACCCCGGGTTATCCCCCAGCCTGCCCCATTTTAATCAGTTTTGGTTAACAGTTTATAGTTTAACTATCGGGAAATGGATGCCTTATCTTTCATTTCAGTATCCGGTGTAGTGTTTTTACTTTTTAATGACGACTGGCGGATGAAGAAGTTATTTCTATCGTAAACCGTTAATGAGAAAGCTTTCGTTTGAGCACATAGTTTGTTCAGGGAATATTTATTCTTATGTATTCTATTTTGTTTGCAGAGGAATGTCGGGCGAGGATAGTTGACAGAAATTAAGAAAGGTTTAGAATGGGATAATGATTAAAGCGGGCGATTTCGTTCTTCTTTACCATTCCGAGGATTTTAAGTTTTTGGTGCTGGTTCAAGAAACAGGGATGTTTTCAACACACCGGGGAAACTTGAGTTTCTCAGATATTTTTGGTAAGAGTTTTGGTGATTGGGTAGAAACCCAGATGGGGGCACGATTCTATCTACTGAAACCAACCCTGTCCGATTTGATGTTGAAGGTAAAACGCACTACCACTATCGTATATCCCAAAGACACCGGCTTAATGCTTTTGCAGACACTGGTTTTTCCCGGGGCAAGGGTAATTGAGGTTGGTTCGGGTTCGGGGGCACTCACCACGGTACTGGCAAATTTTGTTCGTCCTGATGGCAGGGTTTACTCTTATGAAAAAAGGATGGAGTTTAGTGTTAACGCCCGGGAGAATGTTGCCCGTTATCATCTTGAGGGAGTATGTGAGTTTTTCGTTGCCGACCCAGCAGAGCAGGGGTTCCTGCAACAGGAGGTTGATGCAGTTTTTTTAGATGTACCCGAGCCCTGGTTGCTGGTGGGAGCGGCGAAAAGGGCATTAAAGAATGGATATGCCCTTGCGGCGCTTGTGCCTACCGTAGAGCAATTGCGTCGTTTAACATCGGCGCTGGGTGCCGAGAGGTTTGTCCGGATTCGGGCGAAGGAGATTCTGGAACGGGGTTTGTTTTTACGTGAAACGGGTATCAGACCGGTTGACCGAATGGTTGCTCATACCGCTTATCTGGTATTTGCCCACAAGGCAACAGTTGAGGAAGCAGCAATAAAGGAATAAAATGCGACTTGCGATTAGTACCGCAGTCAGTATTGTTTTCGTTGCTGGTGGGGTATTCTGCAGCAGAAATAGTTCCCGGAACGCCAGAACCCCAGGAGGGTGTTACTGTGTTTCTCTCGTGCCCAGTGTTACTGAGGTTATATATGCTTTAGGCGCAGGAGACCTGCTGGTGGGTAATACCAATCAATGCGATTTTCCTGCTGAGGCAAGACGGAAATATAAGGTGGGGGATTTTCAGCTGCCTGAGCTGGAGCGCATTGTATTTTTAAAACCTAAAGTAGTTTTTGCTACCCTGCCAATTCATCAGCGGTTAATAGAAAGACTTAAGGAAATGGGAATCCGGGTTTTTATTTCTGCGCCCCAAAATGTTGATGGCGTGTTTGCCGAAATTGAGTCGGTGGGTGTGATTCTGAACAGGGTGGAACGTGCCCGGGAATTGGTTGGCGAGATGAAACGGCGTCTGGATTCGTTACCTGACGTTAACAATCAATTGAAGGTATACATTGAATTATCGGCGGCGCCATTGATCAGTGTTGGTGACGGGGCGTTTATCAACGATGTAGTTCGAAGGGCGGGAGGAAGAAATGTTTTTGAAAGTGTCAAGGCACCCTATCCGGTTATTGAGCCAGAAATGGTGGTGCAGGCAAATCCGGATGTTATTTTGTTACTCCATCCCGGGACAGGAGTTAAGGAGGTGGGGGAACGGTTGGGCTGGTTAAAAATTTCGGCGGTTCGCACCGGTCGAGTGTACAGCAATCTGAATGAGGACTTACTTTTACGTCCCGGACCCAGAATAGTTGACGGTATATTGCTGCTCGCCCGACTGTTCCGTTCTTCCAGGTAGGAAGATGTTGAAGGGATATAGAGCA
>CAKZPX010000042.1 GCA_937139435.1 uncultured bacterium | reverse complement strand
CATCATAGCGCCGAAACAAAGCATTAAGATAAAGGTAATCATACTGGGTTCTTGCCTTAACCAAAAGGGCATTGCCAGCATTATGCTGGCGGGCGAATTCACCTTCAAGAGAGACGTTATCAATCACCGTGCGCCATTCTGCCGAGTAAAACAATCTCGTTCGCCCACTGTCAAGGGACAGGTAACTTACATCATCAAGCACATCATCATCACCGGGTAGGTCAATAAACCGGGCAAGAGGCTTAAAATCCCGGTTTACGCCCAGAGACATGAGATTTACTCCCAACCTGGAACCAAGCGGAAGAAACAGCAGATTGGAAAGGTCAAACCTTAAGTTACCACCGGCGCCGGTCTCCAGCAGAACATCACGGAAGGTCGGATACCTGGGATAAGAAATTATGTACCAGTTAACCGTAGAGTCCGGATTCAAAATCGCATCGCGTCTTACCCGGGAGAAAAATCCGGTAACCCCGAGTCGGCCAGTCTGGAAATCACCTGCCACACCCCGCAGACCGCAGTTGGGATTTTCACTTAAATCGCCAAAAATTCCAACCGCCCGATTATAAACCCGGGGCAGTAACTGGAAGTTATTATCCATCAATAAACCCTGTCCCAGGGTTACCCGGTAGTCACCGATAACCAGCCGGCGCAAAGGTCCAATATCATCAAGCGTAAGATACCCCTTTATCGCGCCTGTCAACCGGTTTTCGTAAACCGGTTGTTCAAACCAGCCGGCTAACCGCACCTTGTCCCACGCCCGCATCCTTAACCGGTGCTGAAAATTCGCCTGGCTTTTTAACCCGCGCTGGAACTGTTGTGCAGCCTCCAGACGCTGGCGAAAGAACGCCACCTCCTCCGGCGTGTAGCCCGCATCACGAAACACCGCGCTATCTGTCACCAGGTTTTCCAGAGCGGCGGTGAAATCATTCTCCTCAACAAGCGGCTCCTCTTCAGAACTGGACTCAAACTTCAGTCGATAGTTGCCCGTGGTCCAGCCGCGCTTCTGCTCCTGATCGATAAATTTAATATAGTTCCGCATGCCACGATAACCATAGGTGGAAAGCCCGGGTATCTGATTTGCCAGGTCACGCCGGCTCTCAACTTTGCCACCAGACTTGATATAACGGACAACCGCTACCGCATCAATCAGCGAAACGTTTTCCAAACGCAGTAAATCGTCAACTGTTGCTCGATTGATATTAAGCGGGTCAAGCAAAAGATCCTGCCAGTCCTCAACAATCACCACGCCCGGACCGTCCTCGGTTGCCAGCCGCTTCTGAATCCGCTGGATATTTGCCTCCCGGCGCTCCTCCTGACCTTTCGGGCTGATGTAGATCAATAGTTTGAGTTCATCCAGTTTCTCCACAGTGATTCCAGGAATCTTCAGCAGTTCGTAAATGCTGTTAAATCTGCCGTAAAGCTCCCGGTATTCATATATGCGCACCGCAGTTAACGAATCCACCGGCAGAGCCCTTATTTCTTTAAGTGAAGCACGATTGATGTCCAGTTGTCCCTCAGGAACAGTACCGGCAAGAAAAAATAGCAATAACCAGGACATCAACTCTTATTATAATTTTACCACAACGCCAAAACTGTGGGTCAGAGGCAACACCGAATGGGTCTTGATCGCATAATCAACCCGCACCCTTTCAACACCGGTGCCCAGCCCAAAGGCGAATCGCACCGGCTCGGTTTGCACACCGGCACGCAACACCAGATGCTCGGGGATGATGGTAAACTCCTGACCGAAAGCGACCCGGGTACGCATCCCTGGCTCTTTGGCAAATTCCAGCGTTGAATGAATCCCGGGATTGGGAGAGAAACCCAGACCTATGGCGATAAATCGGGGCAGTTCTGCCCCGCCGATCTGGGGCAGATTCAGATTATGAACATAAAAACCTGCACTCCAGAACCGATAAATCCGGGTAAACATCCCGAGGTCCAGACCAAATGCAAATCCCTGCCCGAAATCGCGCTGGACAAGATTGTAACCATTGATACCGTAGCCAAAGAAAAGCCCATCCGCCAGTTTAAACCCGTGTGCCAGTTTCAGTGACCGCTCTGAGTGTAACTGAAAACCGGACTCCTGCACACGCAAACCAAATGTCCCCAGCCTTCCTCTTGGCAAACACGCACCCACCTGCATGGTATGTAAACCAACACCCACGCCACCGTACAGGAGTTTATAAAAACCCTGAAACTGCTGGTTACGAACCTGATAAAGCCCGGCTGGATTAAAATCTATCGCTGAGATGTCATCAGCAAGCGCAACAAATGCCCCTGCCATCGCTTCCGCCCGCACCCCGGATTCATTCTCCTCAAAGATTGCATAACCGGGCAGGAAGAACAAAAATATCCCAAGAAGAATAAAGGCACGTGGCATTAAACGCACAGGAAACTATTTTATACCTGCCTAATTTTCAGTCAAGAAATTAGGAAAAGCAAAACTGTATCCCGGCACTTATCCACTCGCCAAACTTGCCGAGCCGGTAAAAAACTATCTCAACAACCTGCGGTCTCCTGCTTACTTTGCTTCTTTAATACCGCGCCCAGACATCAAGGACTTCTAATACAATTTCACGCCATCGCTTACGATTAAGCAGGCTATCCCCTTCAATCAACTCACCCCAATCCGCCATCCCTTCCGAGTAAATTCGCGCGAAAAAATCGGTAGAATCATCTTCCGCCTCGCCTTCGGTCTTCATCCGCTCGGAAAGAGCGTTGAGTGCCCGCGCCCGGATAATCAGTGCCGGTTCATAATCCAGGTTTTCGGTCTTTTTCCAGAACATCATGATTACAAAAAGGGCGATGAACGCCGCGATAAATATCTGGAGCCTTTCCCTCATCCCTTATTAATTATACCCGATTTTAAACAGATTACCAGTTAAAACTTTGACTTGGCATTTTACCATTTTAAAATCTTCTGGCGATGCGCAGGGAAAAATATGACTGTATCGTTGTCGGTGCCGGTCATGCCGGCTGTGAAGCGGCACTCGCCTGTGCCCGACTCGGCTGTTCCACCCTTATTCTCACCCAAAACCTCGACACCATCGGGCTGATGTCCTGTAACCCTGCGGTCGGTGGCATCGGTAAAGGACAACTGGTTAAGGAACTGGATGTCCTGGGCGGAATAATGGCGCAACTAACCGACCGGGCCGGAATCCACTTCCGGCAGTTAAACACCAGCAAGGGACGGGCGGTGCGTTCATCCCGTGTTCAGGTTGACCGGCAGTTGTATCGGCAGTTGCTTCGTGCCGAACTGGAGAAAACTGCGAATCTCACCATCTACCATAGGCTGGTGACCCGGGTGCTGGTGCGTAACAAAACCGCCATCGGTGTGGAGACGGAACTTGGTGACCGCTTTTACGGCAAGACGGTCATCATCGCTCCGGGAACGTTCCTTTCCGGGCTGGTCCACATCGGTTTTGTTAATTTCCCTGCGGGCAGACTGGGCGAGGCACCGGCAAACCAGCTCAGCGAAAACCTCCGTGCGCTCGGGTTTCGGCTGGGCCGATTCAAAACCGGTACGCCCCCCCGGCTTGACATCAGAACCGTTGACCTGAAGAAGATACAGGTTCAACCCGGTGATGAACCACCCCACCCCTTCTCTTTCTGGACAACATCTCCCCCTGCCAATCAGGCGCTCTGCTATATTACCTATACTACCCCGAAAACCCACCAGATTGTCAAAACCGGTTTAAAGTCCTCGCCCCTGTACACCGGGATTATTAAAGGGCGTGGTGTGCGCTATTGCCCTTCAATTGAGGATAAGGTGGTAAAATTCCCTGAACGCGAGCGCCATCACATATTTATTGAGCCAGAAGGAAGAAATACCATTGAGTGCTATCCCAATGGCATATCCACAAGTTTGCCAATTGAGATTCAGGAAAAGATGGTTCACTCCATTCCTGGACTGGAACACTGCCGGCTGATGCGCCCGGGCTATGCGATTGAGCATGACTACGCTGACCCCACCCAGCTTTACCCCACTCTTGAAACCCGGCTGATCAAAAATCTTTATTTTGCCGGTCAGATTAACGGCACCACCGGTTATGAAGAGGCAGCGGTGCAGGGGCTTATCGCAGGCATCAGTGCTGCCCGGCGGGTAAAGGAAAAAACACCCTTTGTCCTCACTCGTGCTGATGGCTATATCGGCGTCCTGATCGATGACCTTATCACCCGCGGAACTGATGAGCCCTACCGGATGTTCACCGCCCGGGTAGAATACCGACTCCTGTTGCGCGAGGACAACGCTGACCTCCGGCTGGGACCAAAGGGCTATGAAATTGGTCTTCTGGCGGAAGAACACTACCGGAAAATTAAAGAGAAGCAAAAAATGTTTCAGGAGACGGTTGCGTGGCTGAAAAAAACCGCTGTCAAACCTTCTCCTCGCATTAACCGTTTCCTGAAGAGTAAAAACACCACCCCATTAAAAGAAGCAACTCTGGCAATAGAGCTGCTCCGGCGCCCGGAGCTCACCTGGCAGGACATCGCCACGATGGTTCCGGTGGCGCCACCAATACCAGAATCAATTCAGGATTTAGTTGAAGTGGAGGTAAAATATGAAGGTTATATCAACCGCACCCGGCGTCAGATCGCCGAACTCAATCGTCTGGAAAATATCCACATCCCGGCAACGATTGATTACAACCTCATCCCCGGTCTCTCCACCGAGGCAAAGGAAAAACTTAATCGTATCCGTCCCCGCTCACTGGCTCAGGCACAGCGTATCCCGGGTATTACCCCATCAGCAATATTTGCCTTAACCGTATTTCTGGAGGGAAAAAATGAGTTTAATTCAACTGCGTGCCGAACTGGAATCGTTCTGCCGTAACCGGGGCGTGGTCGCCTTCGGTGTTGCCGAGACCAGAGACATTAACACAACTGACTCCTTTCTACCGGCAGAGACATTCACCCGCCTGCCCTACTGTATCTCTCTGGCGCTCCGGCTCTCCGGAGAGGTACTCAACACCCTTTCTGACCACCCGACCCCGCTCTATGAACACCACTATCGTCAGGTAAACTTCGCCCTTGACCGTATCGCTTTAGAACTAACCTGGAAACTCCAGCAGGCAGGATATAACGCCCTGCCCATCCCGGCTTCTCAAATTGTTGACTGGGAAAACCAGCGTGCCCATCTCTCACACAAACGGGTCGCCCTTGCTGCTGGGATCGGCTGGCTGGGCAGAAACAACCTGATTGTCACACCGGAATTGGGTTCTCAAGTCCGGCTGGTTACTGTCCTGACTGACTTCCCCCTTGACCCTGGTGCTCCGCTCCAGCAGGATTGCGGTAGCTGCTACAACTGTCTTGCGGTATGTCCGGCACAGGCGATAAAGGAGAAACCTGAGGAGTTTGACCATCACGCCTGTATGGAAAAATTAAAGGAGTTTCAACGCCAGCGCTTTGTCAATCAGTTTATCTGCGGGCTCTGTGTGCGTGCCTGCCCGGGGCAGACCCGCTAACGCTGGTAGCGGAACTCCTGACCGAGCGACACCCAGAACCGTACCCCGCCGGGATGGGGTGGCTTTTTCAGAAAGTCACCCAATCCAGCATGCAAAGTCAGTGGTCCCAGCGGTGTATTCGTCACAACACCGGCACCTGCACCCCAGTGCCAGTTCGCCAGCCGCTCCGGTGCCTTGATCAGAACGTCCCAGCGGGAAAAATTCGCCCCATTGGCAAATAGGTCAAGATAAACCGGATAATCATCCCGATTAAACAACCGAAACATCTTTAACCGTAAACCGCCCCCCAGCACCAGCATCTGACGCTCGGTCCACTCATCCGGAGCAAACCCCATCAGGTCTGCCCCGTTGCGCAAAAACTCGGTGAACTCGGGCTCGCCAAGAGTAAACCCCAGTTCGCCCCGCCAGTGCATACTCAAAACCGAGCCCAGGGGTAAAAACTGCTCTGCCCGCCCATGCAGACGGAGAAACTCCTTTCTGCTGCCCAGCCCTGGATAACCATAAAACCCGTTCAACCGGTAGAAAAACCCGCGCCGGGGTAGATGGATATCATCATAACTGTTAAACTCCAGATTAAACAAAGGTCCGCTCACAACACTGTTGCCCAGTGTGTCCACCACCGCACCCTGATAATCAACCAGCTCTGTTTTCCAGCCGAGATTAAAAAAACCGTTTCTGCCCATCACATAACCCGCCTCTGCCACTCCACCCCCATAACCAACAAAGTAATTTGCTGCAAACCGACCATCTTTCCACACCGCACGCATCTCTCTGCCCGCATACCCATCCAGGCGATAACCAAAAGGCAGATTGAAAATCTTTGTTCCGGTCAGCCCCAATCTAACCTCATTGGGATTACCCACTATTCCGGCAAACCGCACTGCGGCACCGGTGCCCCAGAGGTTCTCCTCACCCACCTCAACACCAACTACTACATTGTCGTAATTATCATAACGCACCCCGAGCGAATAAAACCCGTATGCCCGCTCACCCATCTCAAAAACAACCACCACCCGGTTATCATCCACCGGTTCCAGCCGGAAATTCACATCCTCAAAAAGACGGGTATAAAATAATCGTTCTATATCCCCCAGCAACACCGAAAAATCCAGCACCGCACCCACCCTTGTCTTGATCTCCCGGCGTAACAGCGACTCCCGTGTCCTTACTAAACCTTCAAACCGCACATCCGCCACCACCGGCAATGCCCGCATTCGCACCGCCCGCACCGGTCTCACCGTCTCCCGCCCCTGCAACTTCTCCCGAATCAAGGGCAACGCCGCCCGGGCTGCTGACTCACCAGCCGCAATCAACTCCCGTGCCCGCCGAAAATCCGAATGCAGAAAACGGGAAACATCCGGCTCAATCACCACATCTGCCAGTGCCTTCTCCTCCTCCACATTTGTCCGTCCCATCAGATCAACACTCCGGGATGCAACATCAATCAAAGAATTTTCACCCGGCTCATTCCGGCGCATCGTCAATACCGCAATAATCAAATCCGGTGCAAACTCCAGTAAGGGTTTAACCGGCAGATACTCCATCACCCCGCCATCAACCAGTTGTACCCCATCAATAACCTCAGGTGCAAAGACTCCGGGTATGGCAATACTTGCCCGAATCGCCTGCTCCAGCCGTCCCCTTTTCAATACCACCCGCTGACCGTTTTTGATATCAACCGCCACTGCCCGATAAGGAATTGGCAGACTGTCAAAATCATACCCGGTGTTAAACTCAATCTCTGCCAGCAACCGGTTAAGCAAAAACTCTACATTCTGCAACGGCACCAGCCCTGCGGGCAGATAAGGCACCAAACGCTTGTGCCTTAACTGCCAGATATAACGCTCTGCCTGCTGTCTTTCTGGGAGATAAAGCGCACCG
>CAKZPX010000041.1 GCA_937139435.1 uncultured bacterium | reverse complement strand
GATATCTATCTTACAATTGACCACCGTCTCCAAACGCTTGCGTATGAACTTACCCGCCCTTACGAACGGGCAGCGGTAGTTGGTATATCGGTCAAAACCGGCGCCGTGCTCTGTTTTCTCTCCCGTCCACAATTTGACCCCAATATATTTCTCGGTCCAGTGGAAAAGCAACTCTGGAATGCGCTGATTACCAACCCATCCAAACCATTCTTCAACCGTGTCATCTCATCGGGTTACCCACCGGGTAGTACATTTAAACCCCTTGTCGCCCTTTCGGCATTAAATTATGGGCTGGTAACATCTGCCACCACGCTCAACCCCTGTACCGGCTCCCTGCGTTATGGCAACCGTACCTTCAAATGCTGGTCAGTTCATGGCAATGTCAATCTAACCCAAGCGATTGAAAATTCATGTAATGTCTACTTTTACCAACTGGGAATGCGTTTTAATCTTGACAGTCTAACAGCATTCTGCCGTCGCTGGGGATTGGGACAACCGACCGGCATTGACATTCCCGGAGAAATCTCTGGTAACATACCATCACGAGAATTTTTGAATCGTCGCTACGGTCAGGGAAAATGGACCAGAGGAACATTACTTAACTTCGCTATCGGTCAGGGAGAAATTCTTGTTACTCCTATCCAGCTTGCCACTCTTTACGCTGCTATTGCCAATAACGGCTTTTGTTATCGACCGTTCGTCGTTGCCCGGGTAGAATCTGCCGGGATAGTAATTGATACCATTCGATTGCGCCGGGTTAATATCCCGACAAACAATATGCACCTGGAACAGATTAAAAAGGCACTAACCCGTGTCGTTGAATACGGTACTGGTTATACTGCCCGGTTGGAAGAAATCACTATTGCTGGTAAAACTGGCACTGCACAAAATCCACCGCGTCCTGACCATGCCTGGTTTGTCGGTTATGCCCCAGCAGAAGCGCCGGAGGTAGTATTTACCGTTATCATAGAAAATGCTGGTCATGGTGGCGCTATCGCTGCTCCCATTGTCCGGGAATTAATTCGCGCCTATTTCAGCTATGACAACAAATCGCACTAACAGGTTTGACCTGGTGCTGCTCTCCTGCACTTTGCTTCTAATCGTTGTCGGCCTTCTGGCAATATACTCCACGGCTGGAAGTCGTTACCTTTTCCGTCAGCTAATTTTCCTTCCCGTAGGTATCGCCGCCATGCTCGCACTCTTTTTCATCCCCCGTCGGCTCATCTACGGTCTCACCGAGCCACTTTATTTCCTGACGCTGCTTTTGCTTCTTGCAGTTCTATTTCTTGGCACCGGACCAGGTGCCAGGCGCTGGTTTCAGCTGGGTTCGTTTGCCTTCCAGCCATCGGAGGTTGCCAAAATCACCACTATTCTAATGCTCGCAAAATATCTCAGTTATAAGAAAGAACCCCAACCCAACTTTACAACCCTCGTTGGACCGGCGTTAATCATCCTCATTCCATTTCTCCTTATTGTTGTGGAGCCGGACTTAAGCACCGCTCTATGCTTCATTCCACCATTCGCCACCCTTCTATACTGGCAGGGATTTCGTCCGCTTCACATTCTCGTCATCTTTTTGCCATTCCTCTCATTCGCGGCCGGATTTTCGCTTTACCTCTGGATACCTTTCTTTATCACTCTGGGAGTAATTGTGTTCATCCGAATGCGTCTTTTCCGTGCCATCACCACCCTTGCCACCAGTTCTTTCTTCGGACTTCTTTCACCAATAGTTCTGTCAATGCTCAAAGATTACCAGCGGGCACGTTTGCTAAATTTTTTCGCTCCCTGGCTTGACCCCCATGGAATGGGCTGGAATATCATCCAGTCGCAAATTGCCATTGGTTCCGGCAGAATCCTGGGCAAAGGTTTTCTCCAGGGGACACAGAAACGGCTTGGCTTCCTCCCCAATCACCACACCGACTTTATCTTTTCAGCAATCGCGGAAGAAACCGGTCTTCTGGGGTCACTTATCCTTCTCATAATCATCGTCATACTTTTACGCCGCATCCTCATTGCCGCCTACAACAGTCGCGATCAAAACGGTGCTCTTATTGCTGTTGGCTTCGCCACGATACTTGGCTATCAGACTTTTGTCAATATCGGTATGCTCCTAGGACTATTACCAGTAACCGGTATCACCCTGCCTTTTATCAGCTATGGCGGGTCTTCTCTCGTAACCTGCTGCGCGATGATCGGACTGGTTCTTAACATCTATTCCCGCCCGGAATAACTATGACCGATATCAAAAGCCTTACTTTTAAGCAACTCGCCCGAATGGGAGAACAACGCGGCTGGGAACCTTATCGGGCCCGCCAGGTTTTTCTGTGGTTGTGGCAGAAAGACGTCAATTCTTTTGCTGAAATGACCAATTTAAACAAAACATTTCGGCAGCACCTCGCCCGGGATTTTATCATCAGCCATCTCATTCCGGTGCGCACCTGCTCCAGTTCCGATGGAGCGATCAAAATCACCTTCCGCCTCCACGATAACAATCTCATTGAATCGGTCTTCATTCTGGATGAAGATCGTCGAACTATATGTGTATCCACTCAGGTAGGCTGTCCGGTTGGCTGTCGCATCTGCGCTACCGGTCAACTCGGTTTTATACGCAACCTGCAGTGGTTTGAAATTGTTGAACAAATTCAGGGAATAACCAGGGCTACGGGCATAAAACCAACCAACATCGTTTTTATGGGCATGGGCGAGCCATTTTTGAACTTATCTCAAACACTGGAAGCGGTAAGAGTTATCAACTCGGACTGGGGAATGAAAATCGGCGCTCGACGAATAACAATCTCCACCGCCGGCATACCGCAAGGAATCCGTCAAATAGCCCGATTCCCGCTCCAGATCCGACTTGCCATTTCCCTTAACGCCACAACCGATGAAATTCGTTCCCAACTCATGCCCATCAACCGGCAATACCCAATTAAACAGGTTCTGAAAGCAGTAAAAGAATATCATCGGTTAACCCGACGACGTGTTACATTTGAATATGTCCTGATTGATCGCATAAATAACTTACCCGAAGATGTTCTGCGTCTCTCCAGTCTGCTGAAGAATATCCCCTGCAAAATTAACCTCATACCATTCAACCCATTCCCGGGTTCACCATTTAAATCCCCATCACCACAGGCGGTACAAAAATTTGCCCTTGCCCTGTATCCCCTTCTACCAGCGGTTACAATCCGCAAAAGCAAGGGCGCAAAGGTTTTAGCCGGGTGCGGTCAGCTCGCCGCCGTGACAGCAGTTCGTCATAATAAATTAGAGCCCCAGATCGGATAAAATTAACATCTGAAACACTTTAAAGTAAACTAACCATCATAATTTCAAAGAGTTAAAAAAGATATTAACAAAATATCGGGTAGGTGTGTCCACTATTCCCCGGGTCATCCCGGTGTTGTCCCCTACCCCTGTTCGGAAATCAAGATTTGGGTCACTGAGAACGGGGAAGTATCCGCATATTGAACGGTTCAGACCACTCTGACTCCGCCCGGTCAATATCTTTTGCCTTTACCCGGATACCATAACTTCCAGGCTCAGTGTAAATATGGGTTCTATTAATCGTTTCACCACTGGGAAAGAAATACGACCACGCCGGCTTGCTTGTATCACCCCACTCAATATAATAGGTAACCAGCTGATCTTCCGGATCAACACAGTATATACCGATTAAGATTGTATCACCTACAGCAGCACTGTCGCGGCGGCTAAATATCATCGGTTTCTCAGGAGGTAAATTTGCAGAACAGGCGGTCAGCAAAAGAATAATAAAAAGAAGAAGTAATTCACTAACTGGTGTTAGATGAAAGAAACGTTTTCCGCGATTTGAAGTTCTCATCCTGCATCTCCTTATAAAATTTTAACGAACGACCTGCAACTTTTTTGTGAATTTCTCACTTTTTCCATCTTCCTGAACCAGAAGGCGGCAGAAATAAACTCCTTGCGCCAGCCCCGCGGTAGAAAAATGCACCTGATACCGACCCGCAGGTTTAAAACCTCGGACAAGCGTTTGTATCCTTCTACCCAGAACGTCAAAAACCGCCAAATCAATTAGTGCCTGCTGAGCAAGACTGTATGAAATAATGGTTCTCAAACGGAGAGGATTGGGCTTAACCTCGTTTATTCCGGTTGTAAGATTAGAAAATTCTTCCCCTTGTGATATCCCGGATAATCCAGAAATTCCCAGAGAAAAAAATGCCGTTGTAACATACTCCTCTGCTTGAATCAATAAGAGAAAATCAAGAATTGAATCCGTCGGGTTGGGTGCAATTTCACACCGAAATGGATTTACCAGATTGCCGCTAATGCCACCGACAGGTATTAAACCAAAATGCGCAATTGACTCGGTAACAAAAGCATCTCCATCTAAAGAACGTAAAACCGCAATCGCATTCCGCGCCTCGTAACTACCGCGGTTTTGAAGAAAAACAGTTATCCCAACCCGTTCACCCGGTTCGTAAAAGCCATTACCATTCCCTTCCAGTGTATCCTCTACTCTGAGATCGGTGCATAGCAACCAGGGCGAAATAACACCTGTGGGTGGACATGTAGTAAACTTAATTGCCCTTTCTCGTTGTAGATAAGCGGCAGTAGGAGGATAAACATTGTTATATAAATACTGAATCCCGACCGTCTCGGTCTCATCCTCAATCCCGACAGTACATTCGGAATTCAACGAAACACGTTGATAATAAAAAACAATTTCTCCATCACCGGTTGGAGTTGGATAATAATCCGGATCACAGAGCACAACCTGAAAGCTCTCACGGATATTCGGTTGATTATAATGGGCAAAATCCTTAAATTCACAGACCCAGCGGTGCGCCACTGTATCGTAAAATTGATATGCGGTACCATAGCCATTGCGGTTTTCATCTGGATTTAAATCATCCCAGAATGGAGCAATCATCATTGGTGGACCAGCGGTATCCGTTATTGGATAATTCCTTCCCCAGCGGTAATTAGTATAACCGAGCGTCAGAAACCCATTAGAACAGACCGAAATCAGGGTGTCGGTTCGTCCATAAAAACAGAAGGGAAAAGGCAATCGCAAAGTAATTGTTGCCGCATCTGAATCCGATACAACCGGAATCACCTCTCCTGGTCCAGGGGGGGCAAGTTCTAACCACTCATAAACTGGTGCCCTACCGGAAGCGGTATCGGTATCATCATAGCACCAGTAACCATACTGGTCCGGTCCGGTTGGCTCGTTAGTACCACCGCCTTCGATCAGAATGGTAAAACTGAATGTATCGGAATAGCGATAGGTCCCACCGCTACCCCGCACTTCAACATGAAAACCAACCGATTGATTACTAACCAAGCCTGGTCCAGCAGAAATCGCAAAACAGTCGGACAGACCATTATTTATTGACCCGGCACTAATCTGACCATAAAATCCCAGCGAGTCAAGCACCACAACATTACTATCCCCGCAACTTAGAATACATACCACGTCGTTCAATCCGCCGCCCCCTTCGTTTCTCACCGCTACCGCCAGCCTGCCACTTTCCAACCTGTCCAACCGTCCATTACCATTACCACCAGGAGGCATATCAAAAAACACCACACTGTGAAAATGAATCTTTCCAGTCCGAACCGTCAGGTTGATTGTTCGGTTCCATGTATCTCCGTTCGCATCGTAAATCAATAACTCTCCCATAATAGTAACCTCATCGTCAAGACAGCTGTCAACGAAGATTTCAAAACTATCACCCAATCTAATGCTTTCCGGTTCAACAGTTCCGTAACGGGCAGTGCTATCAAAGACTAACACATAAGGTGAGTTTAGTCGTAAAATACCATTTACCCCGGTTGCAGATACATCACCAACGTTTTTCAGACTGAAAAATATCCGTGCCCTTTCGCCGGGGTTAAGAACCCCATCCATGTTTCCTGAGTAATCATCAATATTCGCTCCGGCAACAACCATATAAGGAGCACCAAGCACTATCACCCGACTCCTGCCCTCAAAAGGTAGAATGTTTCTTCCGGTAACAACCACATTCATAAACCCAATATTTCTGGGATTAATCTCAAGACCGACATGGCCACTGCTGTCTGTCACCCCTACAACATAA
>CAKZPX010000040.1 GCA_937139435.1 uncultured bacterium | reverse complement strand
GGGAAACCAATTCAATTATCTCCCAGCGAACTGCCAGAATAATCTTCCTCGCCTCCAGTAACGCCTGACTTCGTGTTCGTTCCAGAATTGCCCGCCTTTTTTCCTTTATCTTCTCTTCATTTTCTACCGCCAGCTTCGCCTTCAAATTTTTCACCCGTTCTTCAATCTCCGCCAATCTCCGGCTCTTTTCTTCATTTATTACCGCTACCCGGGCACGGGCATCAGCCAGAATTTTTTCTATCAGTTCTAAAGTTCCCACCGGTGATTAACCCAGTTTTACGCCCAGCTGCAAAAATATTGTTGCAAGGAGTCCGAGCACCGCATAAGTCTCAATCAGTGCCCCAAAGATAACCGCTTTGGTTGCCTCGGCAGGACGCTTCGCTACCAGTTCTGCTCCCGCAGCACAAGCCTTCCCCTGCCATATAGCACTAAGCCAGCCTGCAATACCAACAGGAAGACAGGCAGCAAACATCTGTAAACCCTGGCCAAATGTAATGGGAGCCAGTTCTCCCAGAACTCCTAATTTCATCATCGCCAGAAAGGCACCAAGAAACCCGTAGAAACCTTGAGTACCAGGAAGTGCCACCAGTATAAAGAGATTACCGAATTTCTTCGGATCCTCAGCCATAACTCCGTTTGCCACCTCGGCGACATACCTTATTCCCATAGCCGAACCAATACCTGCCGGTAATACAGCGATTACACAGCCTAACAGGGCTATTGCTAAACCCAATGGATCAACCACTTGCTCCTCCTTATGATTTCATAACTACAAACTGATTTGTTTCTCTAAAAGGCAAAAATGGATCCCCGCCACCAGTATAGAACCGTGGGAAAAATTCCACATACTGTAATCTCAAGGAATGGACAAATGCTCCCAATACATTTACCGCAATATTGTAAGTATGACCGACCACCAGCACAATGAGAGCCAGCAAAATTCCAACCACTGGAATGGGTAACACCATCCAGGCAATGACATTTATTGCCACCGCCACTCCCCCGCTACACATCCCCAGAGCCATCAACCGGATATAAGAAAGTAATACACCAACATAACTGGTCGCCCCGTAAAGGGCATACCCGCCCCAGATAAACTTCTTCAACAATTTTTCTCCCGCCGGGGTAACAAAATAAAGCACAGAACCCAGTAAACCCGGCACCCAGAATGGCAACATCCGTAAAAAATAGAGCACAACTCCGGCAGCGGTCATCACCCCGAGAACCATCGGCAGCAGTAAACGCTTCTTCCTATGGAACCCGGATACTAAAGCACTAACCACCATTACCAGAAATACCGCGAACACTATCCATTTAGCCACAAGAAAGTACCGAGGAAGCCAGTCCATCTTCCCTGCCCAGAAGACCAGTAACCCACCCATGAACCCAAACCACAACCACTGGGAAAACAATGTGGTTCGCTCTCGACGGGTAAAAACAACTATCGCTGCTGCGGAAAGAAGCACAGCGACCAACAATACCGAATTTACCACCTCCGGAAACACCCGTCCGAACACCAGACGCAGAGCAACACCGTTGATCAAAAGAAACCAGGGCAACTGTCCTAAAAATGCATCACCGTAGTTCTTAATGCGTATGCAATCAGCTATTTCAAAGGCAATACCGCTTATCAACTGAAGGTAGCCCAGCGCGAGAGAAAGAACAAAAAACTTCATCGGTTCTTTCATTGGATCAAACCACAAGTACCCCTTTTTCAATCCTAAAAGTTTAATTATGCCTAGGCGGTCAGGAAGGTCACCGAACCATCCTCCCACCAGTGCACCGGCTGGTATGGTAAGAATGGCACCGATAAGTATAATACCTAAGAGTTTATTATTCATTCCCATTTTCCTGAGCAGTAAAAAAGCAATCACCGCAAGAATAATACCATAACCAGCATCCGTAAGACACAAAGCAAAAAATATCCCGAAAAATGGTGCAATCAACCATGTTGGATCCATTTCTGTCGGTAGAGGCAGTTGATACAGCTCCAGAACCAGTTCAAAGGGTCGCACAATCTTACGATTAGTCAGCGCCACTGGAGGTATTTCATCAGGCTCGGGCTGGATTCGTGCAATTGCTGCCGCCCCGCTTTCTTCTACCAATCGTTGGAGTTTATTAAAATCACGTTCTCTTACCCAGCCATAAATCACGAAAACTGACTCGGATTTAATCGCTACTTTAGTAATCTCTTCGCACTGGCGGGCATTAATAATCGTATCTGCCTTAACTTTCAAACGCGGCAATTCCTCAGTCAGTTCACTTATCTTCTTCTGAATTTCATTTACTTCTTCCTTTAGGTGGTGTTCTTCCTGAATTAGTTCGGCAATTATATCCGCCGGGCGACGATTGTTCAATTTTAAATCAATATACTCCCAACGTTGTCCTGCCAATAACCCAGTTACCTCCTCCACCAGTTCTTTCGCCGCCACCAGAACCGCATAAATCGCCTCGCCTTCCTCACTAATCTTAACCACCGTGGCAGGTTTATCTACCATTGTTTGTTGAATGCTATTGAATTCCTCTCTCCCGGTGATTTTACCAAATAATATCCTGACACTGACAAATGCCTCCGCGTTAACAAAACTATCCGAAAGCTCAATCCAGGGTTTTAACCGGGTTACTTCCTCGGAAATTAATTTCATCCTATTCTCGCGTTCGGCCTTCTGTGCTGTCAACTTCTCTATTTCGTTCACACAGCTCTGATGGTCGTACCCTGTAGCAATCGCTTCATATTCTTTTCTTGTTATAGGAATCTTCTTGGACGCTTTTTTCCCTTCAATCGCTGTCAGAGCATCAATAGTTGCCAGAAGCCGGGACAATGTATCCTTCTCCTCCTTACCCCAGTATTCGGTTTCACCCTCAGTCACCCGAATAATATGAAGTACTCCTAATCGTTGTAACCGATGGAGAAAATTGTCTTTTATATCTTGATGGACAGCAACGACAACCTTACTGACCTGTTCTATTGCCATTTATTCTTC
Organism: uncultured bacterium; assembly: GCA_937139435.1. Classification (GTDB taxonomy): domain Bacteria; phylum Hydrothermota; class Tepidihabitantia; order Tepidihabitantales; family Tepidihabitantaceae; genus Tepidihabitans. The sequence continues at coordinate 3,347 of CAKZPX010000040.1, read as the reverse complement.
ACGTTTTCCACCAGCAAATCAACCGCCTGTTTCATACGGCCCGGGGGTACACCTTTTAATTTCTCCGCCTGTTCTTTTGCTGTACGCACGATATTATCATACATCTCCCGTGCTTCTTTCTCAGTTTCAGCCAATGCCCTTGCCATGTTTTCTTGCAAAATATCCCGAAATCTCTCCACGTCCTCCGCTGCTTTCGCCTCTGCTGCACTCAGCGCAATCTTCATATCTCGCTCCACTTCCTCAATCATCCTCTGCGCCTCTTCCTCTGCCTTTTTTATCTCCTGGATTATTTCGTTTGCCTCAATTCCCATTGTTTACTCCGGCAGTTGTTTAAAGTAAGGTCTGAAAATCACCCCTCGTCACCTGTCGATTCCCCATCCTCAATCTCCTCTTCTTCCTCATAGTCTTCGTTATTTTCAACGATGGTAATGACAAATCCAACCTTGGTTCTAATTGAATCCGGCCCATCTTCAGCAGGAGAAAGGAAAAATTCAACCGCCGGACCAGCGATCTCCCAGTCGTTATTAGCAATCCACTCCATCACCTGCTGATAGGTAGCAGAAACATTATCCCAGCCACCGGTGTGAAATGCTAATGCCACCTCCATCGGCTCTAAGACCCGGACATTCATGCCCGCCTGGGTCTCACCGCTCGTACCAGCAGGAACAGGAATGCATACCGCCCACTCACAACTCTCCGGTGGTACCATTTCTGGACTGTTGTAATAAAAAGCAAACGGTATACCCGTGGTTGAAATGCCTTTCCTTTCTAACAGTTCTATAGTTTCGGTAATTACTTTGGCAATTTCCGAATAGGAACCGATTCTATTTACCGTTACCACGGTCATTGCAGGAATCTCCTCCACAAACACCTGCTTTTCTCTGGCTACCGTATCCTTCTTTTTTTCTGACGCACAACCTAAAATGCTTACGAACAACGCCAACGAAACAAGAACTTTTATTCTCTGCTTCCTGTAATCAGTCATTGGTTCCAGCACTCCTTATCGTTTTTAAATTAAACAGGTTTAAAGTAAAGGATATCGGTAATCGCACCTTCACGTTTCGTCTTGGGTTTAAGAACCGCTGTAAACTTCATCCCGATACTGAGAGTATCCGGTGTAACTTCTCCCAACCGGTGTACCAGCACCGTAGAAGCACCGTCCAGTCTAATCAAACCAACTATAATCGGCTCCGCTAATCTGGACCCATCCAATCCGACATACACCACTGTCCAGGACTCCAGCGTTCCATAAGAGGCAACCGTAAGCCACTCCTCCAGTGGTGCGAAACATCTCTCACAGAATATCCGACCCGGAACATAAACTATACCACAGCACTTACACTTTGTGCCGCTAAATTCGCCATTATCCTTTAGCGTCCGGAAGAATCGCTCTCCAGCAATACCCGCAGTGTAAAGACTTTCAACCGGTAACTCACCGTACCAAGCTTTGGTCTGTGTTAACCGCTCCACCCGTTCTTTTAATGCCATAATATCCTCCTTATTTTTCTAAAGGTTTCCAGTAAAGGATATCAGTAATCGCCCCCTCGCGTTCCCCAGCGGGACGCCACACCGCTTTCACCCGCATTCCTATATGAACTTTTTGCGGATCAACCTCGCCCAAAAGGTGCATTATGCCCATGCCAGGAGAGGCACCATCAATCTCAATTACTGCAGGAATCTGTGGTTCCTTTATCCGCTTCACATCCCAGGTAACATAACACAGAGAAAAAGTATTTACTGTACCGGTATCCTTTAACTCCACCCATTCATCAATATTACGAAAACACCATTCACAGAATATCCGGGGAGGAACCATTGTTCTACCACATTTATAACACCGCACTCCGAGAATCACTCCCTTTTTAATCCCTTCCAGATAGCGTCCGATAGCAACTCCTGCATCCCACGTATAACGGGCATCCACTTTCCATCTCGTGGTAAGGACTCTTCCCTCCTTAAAATCGGCATCGCTTAAACCGGTGCCGGGAAATTCTATCTTCTTCTCTTTATTCATACTTCCTCCTAAATTCCTACAACAACAACCGCACCAACCTGCATTAAATCACCCCAGGCTTGTGCTATACCCCGTTTTGCCTTTCGGGCAATCTGTCGTTTACCCGCCTCTCCCCGCAACTGCCAGAACAACTCCGCCACCTTCATCAAACCAGCAGCAGAGATCGGGTTTCCCACCCCGAGCAAGCCACCAGAAGGACATACCGGCAACTCACCATCTCGCCTGGTTACACCGTCCACCGTCAACTGCGGCGCCTCTCCTTTCCCGCACAGTAGAAGTCCCTCCATATGATGAAGTTCCTTGTAATCAAACGGGTCATAAGGTTCAGCAACATGAATCTGATGCCTGGGGTCGGTAACCCCCGCCATTTTATACGCCATTCGTGCTGCCTCTTCCACATACCTTGGATAACACAGGTCACGGTTTGTCCAGTAGGCGGTGTCCAGAGCCCAACCAACTCCCTCAATCCAGACCGGTTTATCTGTAACCCGACGCGCCACCGTCTCATTCGCCAGCACCACCGCCGTCGCTCCATCTGATACCGGACTCACGTCAAGGCGCTGCACCGGCCAAGCAAGCACCTCCGACTTAAGTATCTCCTCTACGGTCACCTTATCTGCAATCTGAGCACAGGGGTGGTCCAGCGCATTGTTCTTATTCTTCACCGCCACCAGAGCAATATCCTCTTTCCGTAAACCATAGGTGCTCATATACCGGTTCATCTCCAGCGCAAAAATCCAGAGCAAATTGGGCTTCAACGGTCTCTCGGTGGTGTGATCAAATATCGTTAGAAACGCTGCCTGCGCATGGGGCTGAAACGATGACATTTTTTCTTCACATACAACAAGACAGGTGTCAAATAACCCGGATGCAACGTAGTACCAACCATTTATAACAGAAAACACCCCGGTAGCACCACCAACAAAACACCGCATATAGGGCTTGCCCCAGGCACCGGCACCAGGTGATAGATACTCACCTTTCATATGGACTCCATCAAAGCTGTCAGGCGCTGACCCCAGAACAACACCATCCACCTGCCCCAGATGTAATCCACAGCTATCAAGTGCCATCTTGGCAGCGTGATAAGCCAGTTCCTGCCCGGTTTCCTGGGCGCGCCGGACAAATTTAGTCATCCCGACACCAACAATTGCAACTCTACGTCCCATATTCTCCTCCTTAAGATTTTAGAATTGCCACTACACTACTGGTAGTGGGCACACCCCGCCAGGACTGAACCAAAGCGGTTCGGACATCGGAGAGTTGATTCTTTCCCGCTGTCCCACGCATCTGCTGTATCGCCCAGTAAAGCCGGGAAAGACCGTTAGCTTCA
>CAKZPX010000039.1 GCA_937139435.1 uncultured bacterium | reverse complement strand
CTCTTCCTTGCCAAAAGCGATCTTCATATACCGCCTCCTCACCATCAACTCTATACTTCACCCGTCTGGTATTGTCCAGTTCAACAAGAACAAATCTGCGCATCGTAATATGCCTTTCGTCTGAATAATCTATCTCACCTGCCCACAATATGTTTTTCCCATCCACCCAGTATACATTCTGTCGGCTTTGAGAACCTGGTGCCATCCGTTTTTCTATCTTGTAACGCCGCAACTCGCTTAAATAACGATTAAAAGGAATGGCAACAAAATCGTTGCCGATAAGATAGATAAAAATAGTGATAACACTCAGTATAATTGCTGGCACGAAAAGGCGATATACTACTACGCCCGCACTCTTAAAAGCAAGAAGTTCGTTATGCCGCGTCATCTGACCATATACTACAAATACCGCTAAAATTAGACTTACCGGATACAGCAATACGATGGCAGATGGAAGTGAATAGAAATAATAGGTTAACACTATAAGAAATGGAACCTTCCGGCTGGTAAAATATCCCAGTTCTTCAAAAAGGTCTATTAAAAGATAGATTGTAACTACACTAATCAGTCCGAGAATAGTGAATTTAAGCAATTCGCGTAAAAGATACCGATCGGTTATCTTCATTGTCAACGCCTTTTGATAACCCGAGAGAATATCCATTGCGCTGGAGAAAATTCAAAAAGCGCGCGCCCACTGAATTCCACAACCGGCAAGGTTAACAATATATTAGGCAACCACATCCCTAAAAATGGCGACAATCTACCACTCTCGGCAAAATTCTCGCCCCCGATCAATAAAACATAATAGATCGCAAAGAAGATCAACCCAACAATAAAGCCGGTTCCGATACCTCCACGACGCAGCAGAATCCCCAGCGGAGCACCAAACAAAAGAAAAAATAGAATTGAAAAAGCGATCGAAAGCCGTTTATGCAGCTCAGTAAGTAAACGTGCCTTTTCTAAATTCTTGTAACGTAACCTCACCGTTAATTCCTCCTTACGAAATTGAGCTGTTTCCTTCGCTCCTTGAAAATCTTCAGCAGTAATGGATGACAGCTCCGCACTCATTTCTTTTATTTCCTGGTTCTTTTCTTTCAGTTGATTGATCAACTGAAAAAGTAACAGTTCGTCTCCACCACGGTAATCTCGTCCACGCCGGATTAACTCATCATCCACAACAAGATTTATAATATGTGTTTCAAACGTCAAACGCCGATAGTTACCATTATTAGTAATTTCATGTATCTCACCATCAGATAGGGTCAAAATCATATACTTGCCGTCCGGAGTATAACTAATCGCCCCTCTGGGCGCAGTGATAAAGGAAGGGGTTTTCTTCCCGTGTTGTTTCTCAAAGATAATTATGTTGGCAATTGTTGAACGCCGCTCATCCAGTGCTCCGATATATACCATGTAACCCGGGAAATCATCCATAAATACCCTTTCCTGAATCCTCACCGCCGGTTTTTTTCGGGCGATATCAGTAAGCAAGTTTCGAACCTGATGCTGTGATTCGGGAAGGATAAACCCATTAAATAAACCCATCAATGGGACTACCACAATGGTTAACATTAGAACAGGAGAAAATATGCGCCAGGTGGGAATACCTGCTGCTTTAATTGCAGTAATTTCATTATCCTGCGCCATTCTTCCGAAAGTAACGACACCACCGATCAAACTTCCCAGTGGGGCGCTAATACTTATAACAAAAGGAATAGAAAGAAAGGCAATCTCTCCGACAACCTTCGCCGAAACCCCTTTACGAACCAAAAGGTCGGCTAAGAGAAACAATCTGTCCATCAAAAGGACGAACGCCAGTACTGTAACTGCAAACAAAAAAGAGGGAATAAACTGCGATAAACTTTCTCTCTGCAAAATTCTCACAGTTGAATCATATATCCTGCCTATTCACAAGTCAAATAATTGACGTCGGAACCACTTGACACAACAAGTTTTAGCATTAACATTAAACTGTAGTAACCTATGAAGGCGCAAGAAAGCCAAACCCCTAAAATTAGACCACTGGTAAAAGAGGATGCTTATGCAATCGGACTACTTATGGAAAAAATCCACTCTGAGTTTGGCTGCGAGCCAATGCACTCTTTAGAAACCACAGTAAGGCTTTTTAATACCCCATGGTTAGAAAACGGTACCGGGTTTGTTATAGAATCAGCAGAGGCAAAAATATTAGGTTATGGCTGGGTCCGTCCTTCCTCATGGCATTGCCGAAACATAATCCATCTCGGTTTATTTCTGGGAACAGAAGCCCGGGAAGAAAAGGTCTACGTACCCCTGACCAATGAACTGCTGATAAATGCTGCTACCCGAATCGCCAAACACTCGGGGATAAATGAGGTAATAACTTTTTACCGTAGTGTTGATCCAATCCACCCCCAAATAATATGCCGGCTGGGATTCAAGAAACACCCGGTTTCTATGTTAGGATTTCGCCATAACCTTTCCATTAACAACACCGACACAACCACCGTTGATATAAACATTCGTCCCGCCCAATTACCGCAAGAAAAAATATTAATAACCTGGCTGGGAGAAAAAATCTTTGACGACCCGGTCAATCAGGGAGAACCAGTTTCAGAGACTTACCTCGATCTGGAAATGATGAACCCTAAATTCAGCCCGGAACAGTTTCTCATTGCCGAAAAAAATGGCAACCCTATTGGCTACCTTCTGATGTTTCTATCAAAAGATACTGAAGAGGTTTGTTATGATATAGGAGAATTTGGGGTTGTTCCTGGATGGCGAAAACAAGGGGTAGGATTGACACTTCTAAAAACAGCCCTTAATTGGATAAAAAAACAGGGCGCACAAAACGCATTTGTTGCATCTTTTAGTAGCAACCCGGCAATATCTCTTTATTGGAAATTAAAATTCCGCCCTGATCCGGTCCGTACTTACTACTTCTATACAAAGTTAATTTAATTCGTACTGTAATACAGGGCAAGGCAAACAGAGTAAAATCATAAAGTAAATTTTTTCTGTTACCCTGTCAATGGATGATATCAGTAGAGTTATCTCCACATCACCTGATGGGATCTATCCACCATTACTGTGTTCTAACAGCAACACACTACCAGACCAGCCGGAGACAACTTTTTCCCAGGTCCGGTATCACTGAAACCTGATATCCACAACGGCTATCCCTGACCAGTGTTACTTTTGATTTTCTTAATATTGAATCATCTTAAAGAACACATCGCTTTTTATTGTAAAATCGGTATAATATCTTTATCGCCATCTATTACACCGGAAGCATAAACTTGACTTAATGATAACTTTAGACTACGCTTTCTGCCATGGGTATCGGTTCATTTTTCCGCAGCATAACTGAGCGATTTACGAATGACATTGCCATTGACCTTGGCACCTCATCTACCCTGATCTATGTCCGGGGTAAAGGCATTGAACTGCGCGAACCATCTATCGTGGCTGTTGACGAAGTGACCCACGAGGTGGTTGCAGTCGGCAGTGAGGCAAAACGTATGCTAGGCAGAACACCGGAAGGCATCCGAGCAGTTCGTCCCATGAAAGATGGAGTTATCGCCGATTTCGGTATGGTAGAAATAATGCTCAAGACATTCATTGGTATGGTCCAGCGGAAGAAATTGTTCGTTCGCCCCCGGGTAATAATATGCGTGCCATCCGGAATTACCGAGGTGGAAAAACGTGCTGTCCGTGACTCGGTAGAGGCATCAGGTGCCCGGGAAATCTATCTTGTATCAGAACCAATTGCCGCGGCAATTGGTGTCGGGCTACCGGTAGAAGCCCCCACTGGGAATATGGTTATTGACATCGGCGGCGGGACAACCGAAATCGCGGTTGTAGCACTTTCAGGAATCGTTAACGCCGCATCCATCCGGGTGGCAGGCGACGAAATGGATGAAGCAATTATTAACTACATTAAAAAGAATTATAACCTCATCATCGGTGAACAAACTGCGGAGAACATCAAAATCGCTATCGGCTCTGCCTACACTACTGGTACCGAAGAAACTATGGAAGTGAAGGGACGCGACCTGGTATCGGGGATACCGAAAACTATCCGTATTACCTCAACCAAAGTGAGGGAATCACTGGAAGAACCGGTATCATTAATCGTAGATGCCGTCCGTCTGGCATTAGAAAAGACCCCCCCAGAACTTGCTGCTGATATTGTCGACCGTGGTATTTATATGTGCGGAGGGGGTGCGCTCCTGCGCGGACTCGACCTGCTTGTTAAAGAAGAAACTAACTTGCCAGTATATGTTGCTGAAAATCCAATTGAAAGCGTCGTCCGTGGGGCAGGAAAAATCCTGGAGAACATCGGCCTCAGCGAAAAACTTATCCTCCGCACCAAATAGTTCAGATGCCGGTCCGCAACTGATTATAAAATGCCCCGCAAAAAAATAGGTACGTGGCAGGACCGCATTGCTTGGATTTTACTATTTTCGGCCTTAATCCTTGCCCTTTTACCACGTGGAACAAAAATAAAGATAGCGCAATTACCGGGCACAGTCATTCTTTCTCCTCTGCGGGGTGTGGCTTATCTCAGAAATACTATCGTCACCTTAGGCAGAGAGAACCAACGACTTGGACGACTGGCAGCAGAATTAGCGCTGGAAAACGCCTGGTTACGCTCGTCACTCAATATGGAAAAATCAGGAACACTGAGGAATTTTCCCCAGACCAAACTTATCCGTGCAACAGTCATCAGCCGTGACTTTACCACCCTAAAGAGATTTTTTATTATCGCCCGGGGAACCAATAATGGAATCACTCTCGGCGCACCGGTTATCTCACCTGAAGGTATTGTTGGCGTTGTCATCTCCACTTCCTTCAGTCAATCCCTGATTCAAACCATCTTTGAGCCTGATTTTCGAATCGCGGTACTCAACAACCGCTCTCGGGAAATAGCACTTGCCCGTCCCGGGTCAGAGGAAATGCTCCATCTGGAATACGCCGCCAAAGACGCCGATTTTAAACCTGGTGATACAATTATCACATCAGGAATAGGTGGTATCTTTCCAAAAGGATTACCGGTAGGACAGGTAATAGCGGTACCAGAAAAACCCGATGAGTTATTCAAACCGGTCCTGGTCCAGCCATTTGCGAGGATAACGGCTCTGGAACAGGTATATGTTTTTTTGCTGCCGGGAAACGCTGACCACGAATGGCTGGAAGGACTCAAACCGCGGGAAATAACTATTCCGGAATAAAGCATGCACCTGGTTATTCTTTTTATCTTTCTCTATCTTATCCTGATCATTCAGACCGCATTCCTGCCGGTTGCTCCTGACCTTGTTCTTTTGACTCTTATTGTCTATGCATTTTATGAAAACCGCATCACTGCCACAATCCTCGGGTTATTTGCCGGATTTTTCCTTGACCTCACCACCCCTACGAATCTTGGCATCCAAGCAGTCGCACTCGGGGCAATTAGCTACGGTGTTACAGTAGCACGTAATCTTTTCTACCGCACCCGCTGGCACACACCGATTTTTGCTGGCATTGGTCTGGGACTAAAACACATCCTTTTACGTATTACTGGAAACACAGTCCCGGCACCGGTGCCGATAATCATCGCCTTTATCTCCACCTTGTTCATTAGCCTATTTATCGAAAACGTACTCCAGCCATTATTCTATCCCTGGAGAAAGAAATGAAAATCCGCCTTACTCGCTTAACACAGGTCATAATCGTACTTTTTGCTATCCTCAGCCTGAGACTTGTAGAACTACAGGTGTTACGTGGTCCCCGCTACTCCCGTCTTAGCGACCGCAACCGGATTCGCAAAATTCTTCGTCCTGCACCTCGGGGAAGAATATTTGACCGAAATGGCATACTCCTTGCAGATACGCGTCCATCATTTACCATAGCGGTAATTCCAACTGAAACTAACGACAGCGCTCTTGCAATCCTGGGTGCTATTCTCCATCAATCAGTTACCGAACTGAAACAACGATTAAAACCCATCGCCGCCTTTCCTGCGCCAATAAATATCTATCGTAACGTGGATCTGGAGACCGTCTCTCGTATTGAAGAAAACAAATTTCGCCTGCCCGGTGTGCTTGTTCGTGTCGATCCGGTGCGCAACTACCCCTATGGCAGCCTATACTCTCATATCATCGGTCATCTGGGTGAAATCACTGATGAAGAACTTGCCCGTGACAGCAGCTATCACCGAATGGACTTTGTTGGTCGTACTGGAGTTGAAGCCAGTTATGAAAAAATCCTCCGGGGTCGTGATGGCTATGAATTTGTTGAAGTTGACGCCCGGGGACGAGAAATCGGTCCTATCCCCGAAAAGAGACCAGAACTACCTGTTGCAGG
>CAKZPX010000038.1 GCA_937139435.1 uncultured bacterium | reverse complement strand
TCATATAAAACGCTTTAATCCGTGCCGGAAAACGGTGAATCATTACCGGACGGTTAAACGTCTGACTGATTACCGTTTCCTCATCACCGCCAAAGTCATCACCAAATTTCACCTCCAGCCCCGCTTTTTTGAGAATGTCCAGCGCCTCGGTATAGGTGATCCGGGGAAAAGGCTTCTGCACCATTTTTAGTTTTGCGATGTCCCGTTCCAGCGTCTTCAACTCTTCCTGTCTTTTTTCCAGGATGCGGTTGACCAGATAGCATATCATATCCTCCATCAATTCCATTGTGCCGTTAAGGTCGAGAAACGCGATCTCCGGTTCCAGCATCCAGAATTCGGTAAGGTGGCGCCGGGTTTTGGACTTCTCAGCCCGGAAGGTGGGACCAAAGCAATAAGTTTTGCGCACTGCGGCACAGAGCGCTTCATTATAAAGTTGACCTGACTGGGTAAGATATACCTGTTCGCCGTAGTAATCAACCGGGAAAAGGGTGGTGGTGCCTTCAACCGATGCCGGAGTAAGAATCGGCGTATCACAGCAGAGAAACCCCTGTTCATCCAGATAGTCACGCAGGGCTTTAATGATCTCGTTGCGGATCCGGAGGATGGCGTGCTGGCGCCGGGAACGCAGCCAGAGATGACGATGCGCCATTAGAAACTCAATCCCGTGTTCCTTGGGGGTGATGGGATATGGTTCAGCCGCAGCGATTAAAGTAATACCCGAGGCGGTCAGTTCATAGCCACCAGGTGCCCGTGGTTCTGTCCGCACAACCCCTTTTATCGCCACGGCTGACTCCTGGGGCACGGTGTCCGCCAGTTCAAAGTCCTCTGCCGGCACCGCATTCTGCATAAATACACACTGGATAATACCGGTGCCATCACGCAGGAGCAGGAAGCGAATCTTGCCGGAAGAGCGTTTGTTATACACCCAGCCGGTTAAATCAACCTCTTTGCCAGCAAACTCACCAATTCTTCCAATAGTTACATCCATTGGCTTAATTGTAAGTTGGCTAACGGTTAAGTCAAGCGGGCAGGATGGATTGAAACTGCCGGTCTTAACAAGGAGCGAAAAAGGTTAAAATCCCTGGGGCTTGGCGATCTCTGTTAAAGGCAAATAAATAGTTTTTCTTTTCTATGTCAGGCGTTCTCTCTAACTTATAAGAGCCATAATCGGAGAAAATTTAACGGTACCGGGTGGCAATTTCTCGCTGGTGATTTCCTTAACCTCTTTGTTAATTAGTGTGTTATGTGAATAAGTGTTATACTATGTTAATATAAACAGGGCAGGTGTCCGGGTAATTCCCGGGGTGGTAATGATTGCTATCGCTGGTTCCGGATGGGGTTAAACAATCCGGATAGATCTGGTTGCGGTTCTTTCTGGGATTGGGGTAATCAGTCTCCTCCTGATAAGGAGATGAGATCAGACCGTGGTTTTTCTGTTGGTCAGGAGCGGGACCACCGCTCCGGCGTCCGGGATTAAGTAGAGTTTTGCCTCTTTACCCAGCGCCCTCAAGGCGTGGTCAATCGCCTCCTGGATTGAATGGAAAGGTTCCATAAAGACACTTTTGACCAGCCGGTCATCAATTCCCATTACGGTATAGAGTTTCACCTTCTGCATCGCCCGGGCAAGACGGGCAGCTTTGTGCCAGCCCGGGTGGTCTGCCTTCTCTTTCTGCAGCAGTCGCTCCGGATGGGATACCGAACTGAGAACATGGATAAATTCGTCGTTCCCTACGCCCTGACGACAGCGGGATACGGTTATATGAATTCCACCGGGTTTTAGTGCGGAAAGGGCGAATTCTAATGCCCGCTGGGACTGGTAGAAGTTGATGTCATAGGGTGGCAACAGGATGCTTAACACGATGTCCGCTTTTTCTTTTATCGGGGTGGCAAATAGGGGGTATGCCCGGGTGCAGGCGTCCTGAAACGACTGGAAGATGTCGCCGTAATGCAGGGATATGATATTGTGCTCTTGGTTCTGGACAATCTGGATGGAAAACATCGGTTTGTCCAGCATCCTGACCGATTCGGTCATATCTTCGTGCACCGGGTTGTCTTTGAGGGAAAGGGGTGCTGACGCCGGATGCAGGAGGAGGTTGTGGTTCTGGATAATGGTTTCGTAGCGGGCGATGCCCGGGATAAATGATTTTCTGCCGCCGGTGTAGCCGGCAAAGTAGTGGGGTTCAATGGAGTTGATGGTAACAATCGCCTCGGCCCATAGTACGGTTCGGTTGAACCAGACATCGGTGCCAAAACTGGTCCGACCGAGGAAGAAAAGCTGTGCCGGGTCACGGGCGTTGTGCTGAATGATGCGGTTCTGGATGGAGTCAAATACCGCTGTTCCAAAGATGTTTTTTAATTCAGTTGGGGTGGCAGGCCGATGTGTGCCCAGACCGATAAGGAACTTTGTGTCCCGTGCCAGTAATAAGGGCAGAAGGGGCTGGAGGATGGGCTGGTTGGGTGTGGGGCGGGTGTAGTCGTTAATGAGGACAAGGATGCGGTGATGGTTTTTCAAAAATTCAGTGGTGGCAGCGACCAGAGGTTGCAGGTCAATTTCTTCTGGTGTTATTTGAGGAGGATGAAGGATACCGAGGAGGTTTTCCTCCGGTAGGAAAATATGTTCTTCATTTTCGCTCCAGATGATTTTCAGGTCCACAGGATAATTATAATCGGGGGAGCAAGGCAGACAACTTTTTACTGGACAACTTATTAGAAAATAATTATACTTGCGCCATGAACCAACAAGATATAAAATCAGTTGTTGCTATTTTAATGGGTAGTGAAAGGGATTATGAGGTGATGTCCGAGGCAAAGCGGGTACTGGATGAGTTTGGTGTAGCGAACGAGGTGGCGGTGATTTCTGCGCATCGCAGTCCGGAGCTGTGCCGGGAGTTCACCCTGAACGCTGCCGGTCGTGGTATCAAGGTTATTATCGCAGGTGCGGGTAAGGCGGCGCATCTTGCCGGTGTGGTTGCCAGTTTGACCACCATTCCGGTAATCGGGGTGCCGCTGGATGCCGGGATGTCCGGTCTGGACGCACTGCTGTCAATGGTACAGATGCCTGCCGGTGTGCCGGTGGCGACAATGGCGGTGGGCCGGGCAGGTGCGGTTAATGCTGGCTTAATGGCGATCGCAATTCTGGCACTGAGCGACGGGACGCTGGCTGAGAAACTGCGGGAGTTCCGTAGAAAACAGGCAGAGGAGATAAAGGCAAAGTCAGGGTTAATTAAGACGGGTTAGGTTATGCTGGGGATGCTGCTATTTTTTGTTTTAGCAGGAGAGACGCCCCCCAGAGATTCAATTATCCGTTTGCCCGCACCGGATACAGTGGGCAGGGTGACGGTGGAGCAGACGCTCTTGCGCCGCCGTTCGGTGCGCAATTATGCGGATAAGCCTCTGACGCTTGGTGATCTCGGGCAGGTGCTCTGGGCAGCACAGGGTAAGACCGGCAAGGATTACGGACGAACAGCGCCATCAGCCGGTGCTACCTATCCGATGGAACTGTTCGTTGTTGCCGGAAATGTTAGCGGTCTGGAGCAGGGGATTTATCAGTATCAGAGTGAGGGGCATTGCCTGCGTCCGGTTGTTTCTGGTGACCGGCGGCGGGAACTTGCTGGTGCGGCACTGGGACAGACCTGTATCCAGAAGGCACCGGCGGTACTGGTTCTGTGTGCCGAATACAAAAGGACAACCGGCAGGTATGGGGAACGCGGAGAGAGGTATGTGCATATTGAGGCCGGGCATATCGGGCAGAATGTGCATCTGCAGTGTGAGGCGCTGGGGCTGGGCACAGTTATGATCGGAGCGTTTGTTGACAGCGCTGTCCAGCGGGTGCTGGGGATAAGACTGGCGCCGCTGTATATTATGCCCTTTGGATATAAACGCAAGTAATAATCTGGAGGTGATTAATGGTGGTAACCAGAACCGATTTGAATGGGATAAAGCTGGTGGGACAGGGAAAGGTGCGAGACATCTATCAGGTGGGCGAACACCTTTTGATTGTTGCCACTGACCGGTTGAGTGCGTTTGATGTGGTGCTGCCGGATGGGATTCCAGACAAGGGCAGGGTGTTAAATCTGCTCTCGGTATTCTGGTTTGAAAGGTTTAAGAATCTTGTCCCGAACCATCTAATTAGTGCCGATGTGGCGGAGTTTCCTTCGGAACTGGCACCCTATCAGGATGTTTTGCGCGATCGGGCGATGCTGGTGCGCCGGGCAGAACCTTTGCCGGTGGAGTGTGTGATCCGGGGCTATCTTGCCGGTACCGGCTGGAAGGATTATCAGGCGACCGGTAGTGTGTGCGGGATAAAACTGCCGTCCGGACTTCGTCAGGCCGAGAAACTGCCGGAGCCGATTTTTACACCTTCAACCAAGGCGAAGAGCGGACATGATGAAAATATCAGTGAGGCGGAGATGATACGGCTGGTGGGCGAGGAACTCACCTGGAAGATCCGCCGGATCTGTCTGGAGATTTATATTCAGGCAAGCGAGTATGCCCGGCAAAAAGGGATTATCATTGCCGATACCAAGTTTGAGTTCGGTCTTGATGATGGTAGGCTGGTGTTGATTGATGAGGTGCTGACACCGGATTCTTCCCGTTTCTGGGCAGAAAATGAGTATCAGGTGGGCATCTCGCCGCCGAGTTTCGATAAGCAGTTTGTGCGCGACTATCTGGAGACGATTGGCTGGAACAAACAGCCACCAGCACCGCATCTACCTGCCGAGATAATTGCGGGCACCAGTGCCCGTTATCGGGAGGCGTTGCGGCTGCTCACCGGTAAAGAGTTGCGTTGATGCGCATTGCGGAGTTTGACTACCATCTACCTAAAGAGCTGATTGCCCAGTGTGCGGTTGAGCCCCGTGATAGTGCGCGGTTGCTGGTGCTGGAAAGAAAGACCGGTGCGCTCCATGATGCCCGGTTTTATGAGATTGGTAACTGGCTTGTGCCGGGTGACCTTTTAGTGTTAAATGATACCCGGGTTCTGCCTGCCCGGGTGTTCGGGAAGGTGGGTTCTGGAGGAAATATGGAGTTTTTGCTACTGCGCCGGGTAGATAATAACGGTGTCTGGGAGGTGCTTACCCGACCGGCAAGAAAGGCACGCACTGGCACAGTTGTGGAGTTTGATGGGTATCAGGCAGAGGTGCGGGAGCGGAAACCAGAAGGGGTGAGGGTGGTGAAATTTACGCCTCCGGATATCAGTCCGCTTTTAGAGAGAAAGGGAGAGCTTGCCCTGCCGCCTTACATTCGGGAACGGTGTGAAAATCCTGATCGTTATCAGACAGTATATGCCCGGGTGCCGGGTGCGGTGGCAGCGCCAACCGCAGGTCTGCATTTTACACCGGAGTTGCTGAATAAGTTGTGTGCCAGCGGGATTGAGGTTGCCACAATTACCCTGCATGCGGGATTGGGGACATTTCGTCCGGTAAAGGTGGATAAGGTTGAGGAACACCGGATGCATCCGGAAGAGTTTGAAGTATCTGATTTGACTGCGGAGCGGATCAATCAGGCGCGGGCAGAAGGGAGAAGGGTGGTGTGTGTTGGCACAACCGCGGTGCGAGCGCTGGAGGCGCAGGCCGAGAGGACTGAGACGGGTTTTCGGGTTAAATCGGGCAGGGGTGAGACCGGGCTTTATATCTATCCCGGTTATGAGTGGAAGGTAACCGGCGCCCTGATTACCAATTTCCATCTTCCCAAGTCCACCCTGTTATTACTGGTATGTGCCTTTGCCAGCCGGGAATTGATAATGAAGGCTTATGAGCATGCAATTGCCCAGCGGTACCGGTTTTACAGTTTCGGCGATGCGATGTTGATTGTTTAAATATGGAGACGATAACAGTTGCCGATGTTGTTAAGG
>CAKZPX010000037.1 GCA_937139435.1 uncultured bacterium | reverse complement strand
GCTCGGCAGAAGGTAATATCAGCCGCCTGGCTTACCGGGTAGCCAAGGAAACCGTAGGGCATAGATTCCTCAAAATTATATTGTGCGGCTTCGGTTTTTATCGTGGGGTTATGAAAAAGCTGTTGCACAGTAACGAGATTGGAGTAAATAATTGTCAGTTCGGCTATCGCCGGGACCATTGACTGGACAAATATCGTTGCCTTTGCCGGGTCAACGCCACAGGCGATATTATCCATTGCCACGTTGAGGACATCCTGCTTCAGTCTTTCCGGTTGGTCGAAATTGGTTGTTAACGCCTGGATATCAGCAACAATGATGAAGGTGTCATATTTGTCCTGTAGATTGACACGGTTTGCCAGAGAGCCAACATAATGACCAAGATGAAGAGGTCCGGTGGGGCGATCACCGGTAAGAATACGTTTCTTCTCCATTTTCTGGATTATACGAGTCCATAATTATCCGTCAAGTGATGATAACCTACTCAGAACGATTGTTCTAATTTTAAGGTGAAGTCTCTTGAATTGGTCAGGTTTTGATCGGCACAGGATGGTTGTCCGATTTAAAACAGGGACGGTAGGTAGGTATCAGTTCGGTCAGGGCTAATTTTACTTCGGTCGGACTGAGAAAATTCAGTTTCGTTTCCAGTTCCGACAGTTTGTCCAATATTTCTCGGTAGGTATACTTATGTGAAATGCGCGCCCGGTAAATTCTGGCGTGATTAGTGGCGATGGTGCCTTCTTCCGCAGTAAGCAGTTCTTCAAAGAGTTTTTCTCCCGGGCGTAGACCGGTAGTGACTATTGGAATATCAACATCGGGTCTAAGTCCGGCTAATTCTATCATTCTTCGGGCAAGGTCTAATATCCGAACCGGTTTGCCCATATCCAGGACAAATACCTCGCCCCCTTTTCCTAAAATAGCCGCCTGCAGAACGAGAACTACCGCTTCACTGGTGAGCATCAGGTACCGTTCCATCTCGGGGTGAGTAATGGTAATTGGTTGTCGTTTCAGTATCGCCTCCCGGAAGATGGTGGAAACACTGCCGCGACTGTCCAGCACGTTGCCGAAGCGGACGACGACAACTGTCATGTCATTGGTTCCGTTCATTGCCGTTACCAGCATTTCGCCCAGTCTTTTAGTTGCCCCCATTACACTGGTTGGGTTGACCGCTTTGTCAGTAGATATATAGACGAAGCATCGGGTGTGATACCTTGCGGCGGTTTTGGCGACGAGATGGGTGCCAAAGACATTTGCCCTGATTGCTTCGTCAGGGTGAAACTCTAATACCGGGACGTGTTTGTAGGCGGCGGCATGAAATACAATCTCGGGACGGTGATGAGAGAAAACCCCGGCTAAATCCTGGGCATGAGTGATATCGCCGAGAAATGGAATGATTTGCAATTTTGGGTGGAGGGATTTTAGTTCCCTTTCAATATAAAATAGATTTGTATCATCACGTTCAAACAGGATGATATTTTTAGGACTGAATCGGGCAATTTGCCGACAGAGTTCCGAGCCGATGGAGCCTCCTGCTCCGGTCACCAGGATACTTTTGCCGCCGAATCTTTCTTGCATCTGGGTTACATTCAATGCTACCGGTGGGCGACCGGTGAGTTCGTGAAGCGAAAGTCGTTCCAGCATTTTCAGGTCACACCGGTTTTCTAACATATCAATCAGCGAGGGGATGGTTTTTACCTCTACATTTTCAAGACGATTGAGGCGGGCGTAGAAATCTCCGATGTTGGTCGGGATACTGGATTCGAGCATCACTATTGCCACCTCAATGCGGTATTTTTCAATTACATTTTCAATCTCATCAGTTGTGCCGACTATTTCTACACCGTGTTCATGGTTTCCCACTTGTTGGGGGTCCGGGGTAACAATTCCTACTATATGGTAATTATAATTGTTTAATTGTCGAAGAATATTGGGAAGGAAATAGCTATAGTGAGCGGGCAGGACGACAATCGTTCTTTTGCCTGTGTTGCAGGGGTAGAGTGGTTCCAGAAGTAATCGGCGGCTGCCGCGAAATGTGGTGATAAAGAAAAACAGGAACAATCCTATTACTACCGGATGGGGCTGGGCAAGTTTCTGCCAGAAGGGAAGGTTGCTTAAAAGCGACAGGCAAATGACGACGAGGAAGCTGGCGAGAAACAATTTCCGCAGATCAGAAAGGGAAAATGTAACCCAGGCCAGAGAGTAATTGCGCAGTATTATGTTGGTGAAAACGAGTAATAGAGTGGTAGCAATACCGGCAAGGAATACACGCTGGATTGCCGGTATGGTAGAGGTGGGGACATTTGTCGGTGTGATTATATTAGCAACCACAGTTGCTAAAAGTGCGACGAAGGCGTCACCGAAAAGGAATAGAAGCCTTCTTTTATGAGTTAGGGATGAAATGAAGTGAAGGGCGGGCTGATTCCTGTTTAATACCCACCTTCTACCATTACCAAGACGTTCATTTTTTGTTAATGTCCAGTCGGCGTTCATAATAACTTTTTACCTGATTTACAGAGAGTATAATTAGATACTCCCGCCTGAAATCGGTAATATGCAATCTTTATTCCTTAACTAAAGTAATGGGTGGGTTTGCTAAGTTTTTGTTTTTATAGGAGTTAGAACCGGGAGAGGTTATAAGGGATGGTGTGACAGCGGATAAATGAGAAAAGAAAATGGGATTAAGGCACTAATTTTCAATAACTAATACTGCGACAGAAAGGAGGATGATTTTATAAGAATAACTCATCGGGATGGAATAACTATTATTTTTTGAGTCTGTCTTACGCCTTTTCCGGAAATATGTAGCCAGAAAACACCGGCAGGGGTATTGTCTAAACGCCAGGATATTTTTTCCTCACCTATTACCTTTTTTCTGCTAATAATTCTGCCATTAATATCGTACAGAGATAAGTAGAGATGAGTATTTTCCATCCCTGGCGGTATAGTAATATAAATTAAGCCTGTTTTAACCGGGTTGGGGAGGACATTAAACTGTGCTGGGGCAGGAGTTCGGGAGGAGGATTTTTCACTGATGCCAACGTTAGCCCATGTTAATCCGAGCGAGATGAGCAGGACGGTATTTTGATAGTCGTTTGTGGTCGCAAAGGCTAA
>CAKZPX010000036.1 GCA_937139435.1 uncultured bacterium | reverse complement strand
AACCTCAACCACCGGCGCACCTTCCAGAAAAGAACCCCGCACCAGCTCAGCAACGTCCAGCCGCACCATCTCCAGCCAATCGGCATCCACCAGATCAATCTTATTAACCACCACCAGCCCACGCTTAATCCCTAAAAGTTGACATATCTCAAAATGCTCCCGGGTCTGGGGCATAACACCATCATCTGCCGCCACCACCAGCATCACAACATCAATCGTGCTCGCACCAGCGAGCATGTGTCGGACAAACTTCTCATGTCCCGGGACATCAATTATGGCAATCTCGTCCCCTAAAAAGGCAAAGCCCAGATCAGTGGTCATTCCCCTTTCCTGTTCCTCTTTCAATCGGTCCGGGTCTGTGCCGGTAAGCGCTTTTACCAGGGCGCTTTTCCCGTGGTCAATATGTCCGGCAGTACCGAGCACAAAGTGCATCCGGCCTCCTAAAACAACCTTCTCTCCCGGGAACTGGGGATACCCATTTCTTCCCGATACTTGGCGACCGTGCGTCGTGAAACCTCAACCCCCTCCTTCTTCAACCGCTCGCAAATCTCATCATCACTTACCGGCGCGCGTTTGTCCTCCATATCAATAATTGCCTTAATCTTCCCCTGGATTGCGGTTCGGGACAAATCGCTCTTTCCGGAACGGAAGAAAAACTTTAATGGGTATATCCCGTAAGGAGTTTCCAGATACTTACCGGAAATCGCCCGGGAAATCGTCGCCTCGTGAACTTTCAACACCTGCGCTGCATCACGGAGCGTTGCGGGCTTTAGCCGCTCCTGAGAACCGGTAAGGAAAAATCCATCCTGGGTCCTGACAATCCATTCAACAAGATTACGTAAGAGCCGGCGCCGCGCCTCTATCGCCTTAAGAAATATCCGGGCACGTTCCAGTTTCTCCCGGGCAAACTTAACCTGTTCTTTACCGAAAGCCTTCGGAGAAAGCAGAATTTGACGAACCTGTCTCGACAGCCGCAGTCGAGGTATATTATCATCATTCATTACCACTTCCAGTCGGTTCCCCCGCCATTCCACCGAAAAGTCGGGAGACACATACTCTACCGCCTGGTTAACAAATTGACGAGCAGGCTTGGGCTCAAGGTTCGCTAATCGTTCAATTGCCGCACGAATACCCTCCTCGTCTGTACCAAAGAGCCTGGCCAGTCCCGCGGTATCCCTCTTTTCCAGCAACTCCCAGCCCTCTCGTAGCAACCGACACTCCAGGGCATCCGGCGCCACTCCCTTTAACTCCAGTTGCACCAGCAACGCCTCTCTTACACTCCGACATCCAATCCCGCCAGGCGGAATTCTTTGCAGACGGTAAAGCACCTGGCGCAATCGCTCCGGTTCCACACCAAGACTTTCAACCATTTCCTCTTCGCTCCCGGTAAGAAAACCACTCTCATCCAGCCACTCAATCAACTCCACGGCAATCGGTACATCCTGCGGCGGTATCTCCTCTTTAAGTTTTGGCAGAAGTGTCTTCTGGAAAGTTAACACCGGGTCCGCCACCACCTCGGAACGGACACCATCATCATCCGGTTCACCACCGGAAGGCAAAGGCGTCTCCCAGCCATCGGGCGGCAACAGGTCAACAAAAGAGAACTCTTCTCCATCATCTCCCTGCCCGGATCGGGACAATTCATCACTTTCCCCTGTTAACTCACCCGACTCCTTTCCATCACCCTCATCACCACCTTTTCCTCCTCCAGTAATATCTACCACCATCTCTGTCCCGGATTCACAACCATCCCCCTCTACCACTGATACCTGATCTTCTTCCGGGTTAAAATCATCCTCAACCTGTTCCAGTGCCGGATTTTGCTCCAGTTCCGCCTCAATCAAATCTCTCAACTCCAGTGCTGGCAACTGCAGAATCTTTATGTTTAGAAGCAACTGCGGGGTTAACCTTTGCTCGAGCCGGGATTCCAGTCCGGGTCTTATTCTCCAGTTATCACCGCTCATATCCGAAACCTCTCACCAAGATAAAGTTCTCTTGCCCGTGCATCCTGAACCAGTTCCTGGGATGTCCCGGAAATCAACACCTGGGCATCGTACATCAGATACGCCCGATCAGTAATCTCT
>CAKZPX010000035.1 GCA_937139435.1 uncultured bacterium | reverse complement strand
GTTATTGGGTAGCCGGCAAAAAACCGTACCCCGGCGCGAATGGCTCCTATTGCACATGCTTCATTACCGGAAAGCAGTTGTCTCATCGGTCTGCCCTTGTTTCTTTTTCTGCCTTAGTGACAAATATTGCCAGGTCCGGACAGCGTAATTCGCACATCCGGCAGGCGATACATCTTTCCGGATGGGCAACGGTAATCCGCAGGCGCTCGTCCAGCGCTAAGGTCTGGGTGGGACAGAACTCAACACAGATCCGGCATCCCTTACAGAAGTGCCGTAATAGAAGGTGTCGGTGTCCCTTTGGACCGGTTGCCTCTACCGGTTCCTCAAGGAGAAACTTTTTCATCTATGCGGCTAAAATTTTATATAACCCTGGTTGACTGTCAAACTTAACATCTACTTCCTTACATTCACTGGGTATTTGCGTAGATGCTATACGGTAACAGAAGTAATTGTAGTTAGAAATTCTAAAAAAGTGGGCGGCTAAAATGACCTCCCACCCTATTATATAACTCCAGTGGGGAACGCTAATAACGGATAATTTTCGCAGTTAAAGTTTGTTTGCCCAATCTTCCCGGACAAGGTAAACACCAGCGGGGGTGTTTTTCGGCAGAGTGATTGTGTAACTTCCAGATGCGAGCGTACCGGTAAATAGTTCTGTTATCTGTCTGCCGTCAGCGCCAAAAAGGGAAATAACAACTATCTCTGGTTGGTTCGGATCAAAGTGTATTTTATTGAACCGGATGCGCAATTTTGGTTCACCTAGTTGCTGATATGTATTGCCCTGGTATATTGCCTGACCAGTGGTGTCATAGCATATTGAGTCGTAGTTAACCTGGACCGTGGTGGTTGGTATTGTGTCTGATTCGGTTTGATATAATGAGTCCATAATCTCCCTTTTGGTTCGGAGTGGTGGCTTTTGCCCTGCCGCAAATAGCGAAACCATAATCTGATGTTTGGAGAATTGAGTATGCCTCGTCTTCTATATGATTGGGTTGCATCCAACGGTTCCGGTCCGAAACTTCTGGTGAATCCGCAAAGAGCAAATCCCTGATCCGCAGTCTGAATAATTGAATGGGCAATGTCGTCGTTTGAAGCTCCGCAAATGTGACCCGATATTTGATTGCCGAAACGGTCCAGTTTGATAATAATGAAGATATTTGCCGCGGTCGTGCCAGGACTGTAACTGCAGGTCATGCCACACAGGACATAATGGTTGTCATGGGTTTTAACCATTGAGTAGGTTTCGTCATCTTTTGAGCCAATTGATATTCTTCCTCACACCGGTATTCCCTAGAGGTCTGTTTCTATCACCAGGAGGTTGGAGTAATTTGGTGCGCCGGGCCCATAACTTTTTGTCCAACCGGCAAGGCAGTAACCATTATCTGCCGCT
>CAKZPX010000034.1 GCA_937139435.1 uncultured bacterium | reverse complement strand
TGTTTATCGGGCACGTCCGGGACGAAATGAATTTTATATCTACGCCCACAAGTCCAAGGTGCACGAGTTGTGGAAATACGATGTCCTTGCCGATACATGGTTTTCGCAATCGTTAAGCGGGATGCCGTTTGTCGGCAGAATCGGTAAGGCAAAGAAATGTAAGGATGGTAGTGCTGGTGCCTGGTACAACGATGCGATTTATGCGTTGAAGGGCGGCAATACCTGTGAATTCTGGCGTTATGATGCGCTGGGGGATTCCTGGGTAGAACTGGATACAATGCCTTCAGTTGGTTCTACCGCAAGAAAGAAGCGGGTAAAAGGTGGTGGCGATATCGTGCACTATGAGGATGGGATTTTCTTTGCTCTTAAAGGGAATAAAACCACTGAGTGCTGGCGTTATGTTGTTGCCGACACAGTTATGATTGACAGGCAGGAGAGAGACGGGGTAGCCGGAAAGACCGGTTTTGAGTCTTCCGGTTCGTTCGCCATTGCTCCGAGTCTGTTAAGTACCAACCGGGTTCTAACTATTTCTGGGGGTAAGGGACAGATTGTTATTGAGCTATTTGATATTATCGGGCGACGGGTGGTTAATCAGAGGATAGCCGCTGGTCACGGGTTGCTTAATCTTGAACAATTGCCGAAGGGCGTTTATCTTCTGCGGATTAGCGATGAACGACAGAGCGCTACTTATAAACTTGTGGTAGAATAAGAGAGATAACTAACAGCTGATAACAAAAGGAGCGGTATCTACCGCTCCTTTTTATTATTAAGCGTTAATTGCTTTTAAGGTGCTGCGGTGCGAATTTTCTCGGCAATAGCATCAAGTTCCGTTTCCGAAAATTGGGGCTTAAGATGAGTTTGACAGAAGTGGTGGAGATTGAGCGTCCTGTCAAGAAGGTTTTCCTCACCTTTGATAGTAGGGATGATGAGCATATGGACATGCGGCACCCTTGTTCCCCGGATAAGCATTGTTACATATTCGCAGTCAAAGGCGTGTTTGACCTTGCGGGCGACGATGTAACAGGCGCGCAGAAATGGTCCGGCGATGTTGTCAGATGGTTCAATGTCGGTAAACCATCGGACGTGCTTTTTCGGTATTACCAGACAGTGTCCCCGTGATATCGGGTAGAGGTCAAGAAAGGCTAATGTGTGTTCATCTTCGTAGACCTTTCGGCCGGGTGCTTTACCTGCAACTATCTGACAGAAGATGCATTCATTCATACCCCTCCTTTTTTAGAATTCGGTTGGTTTACAAATAATCGTTTTTATCTTTGTCATAAAAAATCTATGAGAATGTTCTGGTTGCAAAACCAGGGCGGTGTCCGCTCCTTTTCCTGTCCCGGCGATACTGATGAGATCCTCGCCATAGGGGATCAAACCAGCATCCAGTGCCATTACCGCTATTTCTACCGCAACCTTGGTGCCTTCGCCAAAGGTGCGATAGGTGTTGGCAATAATTTCTGCCGGTCCAATACCGCCGAATTTCAAACGGATGGCGCGTTCAACGCCGGCAAAAAGATGGGTCGTGCGAAGAATTGGAATCTGGTATTCAGTGAGCTTTTTTTCTACTGTCCGGGACAGTTCGCATTTGCCAGGCTGGGCAAAGCCGACTTGATGGGTAATGCAGACGATATTAAACTGTTTTTTTGCCATCTGTGCCAGTTTGAGAGCGGTAGCACCGGTAGTTGAGGCGATAACGATATGTTTAATTCCATGGGCTCGGGCATAGTCAAGTGCCAGCCGGACTGTTTTGGTGGTTGTTGTTTCGCGGCGGTCGGGTTCGGGTTTAATCACAGATTTTCTATCCTGTTTCATATTTAATGATAATAGCGGTGATATTGTTGCAGTCAAGGCGATAGCTAGACGACAAAGGACTTTTAATGCCAGGGGATAGCTAGTAGTGTGAATAACAGGTCTGATAAGCGCCTTTTGTCCTTAGAAGACGATGATTGCTACTAAATCAGGGTAGAGTTGAGAAAGAATTGGTGGGGGTATATATAAGTTTCAGGGGGGAGATAGGCTGAATGGGGCAATAAGGATAAAGCAGATGATGGTAGCTGGAGTAGGTCGGTGTTTTTACTGCGGAGTTGTACTGGAGGTTTAACCGGTGCCTGGGTTGGGGTTGTTTAGTGGGGTAATCCCCGGGACTATCCCGGGGGTAACCCGGGGGTAACCCGGGGGTAACCCCCCGTCTACCCAATTTTAATAAATTTTCAGTGCTTAATTTAATATAACTACCGGCAAATAAATGTGTTAGTTCGCATCCTTCCGTTAACAACCGCATCCGGTATTTTCACCGGGAACCGGTGGGTGAATTTGCTATTTTTGTTTGTCCTTAAATTAAATGGCGACAGAGGATAAGAAAGCTATTTTACACCTGCTGTAACGCCTGATCCAGGTCGTTGATGAGGTCATTGACTTCCTCAATTCCGACCGAGATGCGAATTAACCCATCGGTTATACCTGCCTGGGTTCTTATATCCGGGGGCATTGAGGCATGGGTCATTGATGCGGGATGCTGGATAAGGCTTTCTACGCCACCTAAACTTACCGCAAGGATAAACAGGTGGGTAGAATTTAATAATCGTTGTGCAGCATCAAATCCCCCCTTGAGTTCAAAACTGATTAACCCGCCTGGTCCAGACATCTGTTTTTTTGCCAGTTCGTATTGGGGATGGCTGGGAAGACCGGGGAATCTTACCCATTTAACCTTGGGATGTTTTTCCAGAAACTCGGCAATTTTCTGGGCATTTTCACAGTGTCGCTGCATTCTCAGGGCAAGGGTTTTAATTCCCCGCAGGACCAGAAAAGCCTCAAACGGGGCTAATACACCGCCGAGGTGATTCAGGGTCTTGCGTAACAGTTCGTAGTGTTCCTGTGTTTTTAGCACAATCGCTCCGCCGACAACATCGGCGTGTCCGTTGAGAAATTTGGTTAGCGAATGGATAACAATGTCAGCACCCAGTCGGAGTGGTTGTTGGAGAATCGGGCTGGCAAAGGTGTTGTCAACCGCAAATAGCGCTCCTTTTGCGTGTGCCAGTTCAGCGATGGCAGCAATGTCAGATACCACCAATGTGGGGTTGCCCGGGGTTTCAATAAATACCAGTTTGGTGTTCGGAGTCAGCGCTGTTTTTACTTCATTGAGATTGGAACTGTCTACAAATGTGGACGTTATTCCGAGTCGCTGGAAGTACTTTTTGATTAGCGTGGTGGTTGGACCATAGACCGATTCAGCACAAACAATGTGGTCGCCCTGGGAACAGAAGGTGGCGATCAGGGTCTGGATTGCCGCCATTCCCGAGGAGGTGGCAAGTGACCTGTGTCCGCCTTCTAATTGAGCAAGACAATCTTCTAAAAGTTCTACGGTAGGATTGAGCATCCGGGAATAGATATACCCCGGGACTTTACCGGCAAAGAGGTCGGCACCGTGCTGAAAATCACGAAAGCTAAAGGTGGATGTTTCATAGATCGGAGAAACAACCGGACTGCCACGGGTAGCAGGCGAACTGCGGTGGACACAAAGGGTATTAATGTGTAGTTTATTTTCGGACATGGTTAATTTACTCCTTTTCAGTTACGATATCCTGGTATTTTGCTTTGTCAACAATGCCTTTCCTTGACTTGCCTTTAACTGCTTCTATTATTCGGGGTGATGGCAGGCTGGTTATTGATGATCCTCGTTACGGGGAGCGAACGCCTGGAATATGACATCAGATACGGTCCGCTGGTTCTGGGCTCAATGGTTCTGGAACGGTTGGCGTCTGATACCCTGGCTGGTGTGCCGTGTGAGCATTTTCGTGCCCGGGTAGAGATTAACCGGGCGCTTTCAGTGGTTTTCTGGGCAAAGTACTTTCTGGAAAGCTGGGTTCAGCAAAGGGATATGATAACCATACGTTCTTACAAACGCAGTGAGGAGAAGAACTATCGGGCAGAGTGGTGGGCGGATTATGACCACAAGGAAGGGGTGGTTCGTTACTCGGATGGCGCTCAGTTCCCTTTGTCTGATTCTGCCCGGGATATGCTAACTTTGTGGTTTTATCTTCGTTCTCTGAACTGGTGCAAGGGTGATGTTCGGGTATTAAACGCCCATATTGATCGGCGCAACTGGCGTCTATCTTTTGTTGTTACCGGACAGCAAAAGGTAAGAACTGAGGCCGGGGAGTTTGACTGTCTGATTATTGCACCGCAGACAAGGGCACCGTTGGGTGCGGTGTTCCTTGCCCGTGAACCGGGACACATTCCGGTAGTAATTCGCACCCGTGCTGGCGCACTAACAGTAAGCGCCTTTCTGCGTGATATCAAGGAGGGGAAATGAACCTGTATGCGGTAATTTTATGTGGTGGTAAAGGGGAGCGGTTCTGGCCCAAAAGTCGGGTTGATTTGCCCAAGCAGTTTGTGCGGCTTTTTGGTGACGAACCGCTGGTTAAAATAACCAGCAACCGGATTAAGAAATTGTGTCCGCTTAACAGGCAGTTTTTTGTTACCGGAGAGCGGTTCGCCAGTTTAATTGAGGAGACGGTCAGGGTCAGCCGGAAAAACCTGCTTCTGGAGCCGGCAGGAAAAAATACCGCACCGGCGATCGGGTTTGCTGCCGCGGTCATTTCCTGTCTGGATCCTGATGGAGTAATGGTCGTTCTGCCTGCGGACCATCTGATTACACCGGAGGCGGAATTTCTTCGTTCTGTGCGTGTCGGCACCGAAGCAGCCCGGAAGGGGTATTTGGTAACATTCGGGGTTATACCGCTTCGTCCTGATACCGGTTACGGTTATATCCATTTTGGAGAAGAGGTGATGCAACAGCACGGATTGGGTGTTTATCGGGTTCTTGCCTTTCGTGAAAAGCCTGATAAGAGGACGGCGGTTAGGTATTTAAAGAGCGGTGATTTTCTCTGGAATTCCGGGATGTTTATCTGGCGGGTGGATGTGATTCTTGCCGCATTCAGGCGTTATCTGCCCGATTTTTATTCTCATCTGCTACGGTTTCAGCAAAGTTGGGGGACAGGAAAAGAACGGTCGGCATTAAGACAATTGTATCGCAACGCACCTTCAATATCCATTGACTATGCGATTATGGAGAAGGCGAAGAATGTGGCGGTAATTAAGGCTGGTTTTAAATGGGATGATGTTGGTTCCTGGCTGGCGCTGGAAAGACATTTTCCGGTAGACGATTCAGGTAATGTGAAAGTAGGGTTATCATTTAACAAAGGTACGCAGGAATCTTTAATCTATGCTGATGATGGGGTAATTGTGACGCTGGGTGTCAGGGGACTGGTGGTTGTGCGTTCCGGAGATGCGGTGCTGGTTGCTGACAAAGGGGCGCTGGGCGAAATAAAGGATGTCCTTACCCAGATGACTGAAGACCGCAAAGGAAAAATGTTTCTATGAAGATTTTTTTTGCCACCAATAATCAGGGTAAGGCAAATGAGGTGCGCTGGCTTTTGAAAGAAGTTGGCTGGGACCTTATGACCCTGGCTGATGTTGCTCCAGGGCTTAAAATACCCGAAGATGGTAAAACATTTGCCGATAATGCTCGGATAAAGGCACGACAGGCGTTCGCCCTGGTGAAAAACT
>CAKZPX010000033.1 GCA_937139435.1 uncultured bacterium | reverse complement strand
GAATGATCTGTTCACCCCGCCGGTTTCCACAATGGAGCCGACCAAGAAGGAGGCGAATGTGCCGAATGTAAACACCATACCGGGTGAGGATGTGTTCTATTTTGACTGCCGGGTTCTGCCGGAATATCCTTTAAGTGTGGTAATGGATACGGTGCGGGCGGTGGTGCGAGAAATAGAGGAGGAGTTTAAGGTTAAGGTGCGGGTTGATATTGAGCAGGAGGCGCCAGCAGCACCACCGACCCCGGCAGATGCGGGAGTTGTGCGGATGCTTTCCCAGGCGGTGCAGGCGGTGTATGGTAAGGAGCCCTTTGTTAAAGGTATCGGAGGCGGGACTGTGGCGGCGTTTTTCCGGCGCCAGGGGATACCAGCGGTGGTTTGGGGAAAGAATGCGGGTCAGGCGCATCGTCCCAATGAGTTCTGCGTGATCGCCAATATGGTGGGTAATGCCAAGGTTTATGCCCATCTTTACGGACAGGATGAGGCAATAAGGACGGTATCAGCGAAAGGAGGTTAGTTATGGAGGTGCGCTCATCAGAGGAGTTAAGACCTTTTGTTGATATTGACCGTGCTGAGGTGGTGGATGAGCGGGCGCGCGGGGGCGAGGTCATTATTATCCCGCTGGTGAATCCGTTTCTTCCCCGGCCAGCACTGGCAGCGGTGGCGGATAATCTTGCCTGGTTTATGGAGCGGGTAACCGGCAGGGGGTATCAGAAGGCGGAGGAGGTTTATGATGTGGGGTTTGTGGTGCGGGAGCCAGGGCATCAGGCATACGGGTTAAAGGTGAATGCTGAGTCGGGTCTGGTGGTGATATCACGGGTTTCAATACTGGAGGATGAGACCGTTTTTCGCCGGTATGTTGATTACCTGCACACCGGCATATTTTTCTAACTCTTTAACCAAAAGCGAGAATCAACATTTCCAGAATAAAGGCGACAACCGCCAGGGATAAAAACAGGGTTGTTAATTCAGTTCCCGGTTGCGCCGATTGATTAAGGACCCGGATGCCGGGTTTAGCTAACCGTTCGGTTGCAATCGGGGTCAGGTCGCCTTCTTCGGACAAAGAACGATGTCTGCTGCCACAGTTAACGACAAATGTTGTGCCGGTCTCCTGTTCAATGCGGTAGATGCCCGGGAACCGGGTATCGGTGACGCTCACCAGGGGGTGAGGAAGTGCGGGCTGGGGCTGGACGGTCTTCTCACCGCCTGGTGTGAAAAGGAGCAGGGGACGGGTGGTGCTGACCGGTATCGTGACGGTGTCACCAACATTGTATTCCTGGCGAAAAGGGAGTGCGGCAAGATAGGTTAAGGTACGATGGAGCAATGGGGCGAATATCGCCTTATAGACT
>CAKZPX010000032.1 GCA_937139435.1 uncultured bacterium | reverse complement strand
GTCTATCCCTGCTGTAGAACAAAATCTTGATAGGGCAAAAGGCAAATCCATACTCACAACCAGTATAACGACATCATCGCCCAGATTTGATGCCTCTTTATTAAACCGCCGTGCCTCTAGGTCGCAAACCGATGTATCAAGCGAGGGGAGCGAAACCAGTACAAGAATCTTGTCCCGGAAGTTATCCAGAAAAATATTTTGCATATCTGGGCTCACCAGATTAAATCCCGGCGCTTTCTGACCTATCTCCGGTATTCTGCCTAGTAAGGTTACTGGCTTTCCCTGTAAAAAAACTTCGCCTTTACGCTCTTCCATCACCAATTCTCCGCTAATAACTCAAAATACCCGCGGGGATAAGCGCAGGAGGAACAAACTTCTGGAGCCTCTGTTCCCTCATGTAGATAGCCGCAGTTCAGACAACGCCAGACAACCGGTACTTCTCTTTTAAAAACCATGCCTTTCTCGATATTCGACATTAATGCCTGATACCTTTTCTCGTGCTGTTTCTCGGCGACGGCGATTGCCCGGAAGATCTCGGCAATATTACTAAAACCCTCTTCCTCAGCAACCCGAGCAAAGTCTGGATACATTTTCTCCCATTCATAATGTTCGCCCGCTGCTGCCTGTTTTAAATTCTCCACCGTGCTACCAATCACACCAGCAGGAAATGAAGCGTTTATCTCTACTTCTCCACCTTCTAATAGTTTAAAAAGCCTCTTCGCATGTTCTTTTTCCTGATTGGCAGTTTCCTCAAATATCAATGCGATCTGCATATAACCTTCGTCTCGTGCCCTGCTTGCAAAATAGGTATAGCGATTTCTTGCCTGAGACTCACCGGCAAAAGCGGTTAGGATATTTTTTTCTGTTTTACTTCCCTTAAGGTTCATTACTTACCTCCTTTGTTTTATTTCTTATACATTAGACCCATCCCATCTGTTTTCGGATTCAATAAAATTACCATAACCTCAACCGAAAATAACGCTCGGGATGTTTTTTAATATCGTCAATCAAAGTTTTTAACTGTCTTGTAGTAGTTAACAACTCTTCATAAAGTTCTGGTGATGTGAGGATTTTCTTTGCGGTAGATTCCCCCTCCAGCATTCGGGTAATGCTATCAAGCATGGTAGTAAGCTGCTGGATGTTTTTACTGGTAAGAACAAAACCCGAATCTAGTCTCCCTAACCTTTTGTCCAGAATAAAAATCAATTCATCTTTTACCCGACGTAGTTCCTCAGTCATCTCCTCTGGATTAATCTGGCGTAAAATATCATCTAAACGCAAAAACGCTGTCTCCAGGTCGAGCACTTCGGTAACCCCTTGAAATATAATTGTATCCGTCACCGTTGAGTCGGTTCCTGGCGTTATCATCAAATAACGGTCGCTCCCCAAGTAAGACAGGGACCTGATAGCAAACCGGGTATCTTTAGTAAGTTTCACATCTTTATCCAGCGCTAATTTTGCCAGTACCCAATTATCCATTAATTTCAATTCCAGTACCCTCCCCTTTGTTATACCGAGTACATCCACCCGGTCGCCTACACGCAATCCAGCAACGTCTTTAAAATAAACTTTTACCAACCTGGTATTCCCGTGCAGAAACCGCCCGGTAAACCAGAAATACCCTAAAACTGCCAGAAAGACCCCCATAAGTATAAAAATTGTAACCAAAAGGTTACGCACTCTCCGGTTCATAATCCTCCTTTTTCACGTCCTCTGTTTGAGCCAACTGTGCACCTCTTAAAATATAAAATCGGTCAGCAAGAAAACGAGCGGTTTCCAGGTCGTGCGTCACCACGATTGTACTCCTGCCATTTCTTCTACCTTCATTGGCGATCAACTGGCATACTCGTTCTCGGCTTACCGGATCAAGACCGCTGGTGGGTTCATCAAAAAAAAGATAACGCGGTTCGCGAACCAAAGCGCGGGCGATGGCTACAAGTTTTACCATCCCTCCGGAAAGCTCCTTCACCTTTAACCCTTCCGTTCCCTCAATGCCAACCAGCTTTAACACCTCATTCACCCGATGGTTGATTTCTCTCAGCCTCATTTTGGTCTTTTCCCGTAAAGGTAGGGCAACGTTATCTGCGACACTTAACCAGTCAAATAGTGCTCCGCCCTGAAATACAAAGCCAATTTTGTTTAAAACTGAACTGTTATCAGCAACCCTGCCATAATGCAACAGGTTACCATCGTAAACAACCTGTCCTGCATCCGGTTGAATAAGTCCGGTAATTATCTTTAAAAGTACTGTTTTTCCAGCACCTGAACGCCCGAGCACCACAACAATATTGCCATCATTAACTTCCATGTTCACATTGTCCAATACCATCTGACCGCGTAGACTTTTTGATACCCCTTCAACCCGGATCATCGGGAAAATAGTAAAAGCGCCACGAGGAAGTCAAATGCCAGTATCAAAATTGCTGCCAGTACCACCGCTTTCGTTGTTGCCTGCCCCAGCTCCTTCGCACCTTCTTTGACCTTAAATCCAAAATAGCAACCACTAACTCCGATCAATAAGCCAAATATTATTGCTTTCACAATGCCACCAATAAAGTCCCGAACCTGAACAAAATGTGTCAAACCATAGACAAATGTATCCCGGGAAATTCCAATCCAGCCAGAAACAATTATCGCAATTAATGCAGCGAGAATTTCCATCATTAATACTAATATCGGCAAAGTAATAGCGGTAGCCAGAATACGGGGCAAACACAGAAAACGGTGAGGATCAATCCCCATTGCTTCTAAGGCATCAATCTGCTCCGAGATACGCATCGCCCCTATCTCTGCTGCCATTGCTGATGCAGACCGGCTGGCGGTAATAAATGCAGCAAACACCGGTCCCAATTCAATTAAAAGCATCCTTCCTACACCCATTCCAATAAAATATTTAGGAACCAAACCAAGCAATTGGTAACTTGTCTGCAGTGCGGTGGTCAATCCGACAAATACACTGGCAACGACGATGATCGGAAGAGCGGTTACACCGTTGTAATAAACCTGTTCTATTAGTCGGGACAAGGTCCGGCGTATATCCCAGGGAAACATGAGACTACGTCCCAGAAACAAGCAGAAGTTAAGGATTGGCCCCAATATGGACATAGCAAATATTATTACACTCTGCCCAATATGTCAATCTAACACCAGAAGGTTCTAAAATAACCTTAATTATGTGATGTCCCGACGTCTTGCGCGCCAACGTTTTACAATTTGCTCTAAATTAATCTCACCAGGACCGTTCTGCCACCAGCGAGCAAACTCAATGCTACCACTTTTGGGTTGGGGCGCTGGCAGGTCAATCATTACTCGGGTCGGCAATGCTACCGCCTCACCCAAAATTATTGCCTCGCCGGTACGAAGAGCGGGGAGCATATTCATTAACCCCGATAGCGAGTCTGGAACCAGACGCCGGACATAATTCTGATCCTCCGGATTGGTCAATCGCATTGCGATAAAGGTATTACATTGCGATAGCACGGTTTCGGAAAGTTCTTTCGGACGCTGACTAACCACGATCATACCGATTCCATACTTTCTTCCCTCTTTTGTCATTCGTTCCACTGCCGTGCGCGCCGCATTAAATCTGCCGTCATTTCGCGTCGGCACATAATTATGTGCCTCCTCTAATACTAACAATACTGGCAGTCGTTCCCGCTCCTGATTCCAGAGGTTGAATTCAAATATAAGCCGTACAATCACCGCTACCACTACACCAATCGCATCGTAGGGAACTCCACTTAAATCAACAACTGTCATCCGGTGAGACACCCCAATCGCCAGGTACTTCTGCAAAAGATCAATGAGCATTGGACTACTGGTATAATTGGTGGGCTTAAACATAAAATTATAACGCGGGTCAGAAAGTTTACTATCCAGCCGGATAAGGAATTTATCAAAAACCCCGTACAACGGTCCTTCTTCCTGTTCTCCGGCAGCATTGTATACCATCTGGATGTTCCAGTCTCGTACCATTGAAATCATATCATCCAGATCAAAATAAACTGGCGAATCAGCGGTGATTAAATTACCAAACCCCAGCCGTTCCCTTGTATCCCATGCCTGTCGGGCACGCATTAACGAATCTCGCAACACGGTTATCTGATTCTTAGCTGTCGATTCAGTGGGATCAACAGTTAATTCAACAAACTCATCAAAATTCAAAAGCCAGTAAGGCAACTCAAGATTGTCCGAATTAATTATATTCACACCATCAGGAAATGCTGCGGCGTATTCGCCGTGTAAATCAAGAACGATAATGTGTGTTTCGGGATATTTCTTAATTGCCTGTTGCAGAATGCTAACCACGGTACAGGATTTACCGCAACCGGTGGTTCCCAGAACAGCGATGTGCTGACCGAAAAATTTATCTACCTGGACGTAAACTCGCTGTCCGTTAACACCACTCGCCCTGCCAAATGAAAATCCGTATTCAATATATTCAGAAAATATCTGATTTAGTTCCTCTGCGGTAACCAAGTAAACCTTCTGCCCGACATTGGGATATACCGATACTCCACGGACAAACTTGCCATTATCATCAAACGTCCCCAGCAAAACACTGTCAGCCACTGCCCGCTGTGCTCCCGGTCCATTTTCCATCTTAATACTGGAAACAAGTCCTATTACGCGATGCCCCGGAAACGAAATTTTTACATACGAACCTGGTTGTCCAGGATAATAATTATCAACCACCGGAGACGTGGCGTCAACGGTCAATGCTACTAAGGCACGTTCACCATTGATTTCTATAACATAACCTATTTCTATGTTGTCATTTTTACTCATAATTTACCCCTCCTTCCCCATTTTTTCTCCTGTTTTAATTCCATTGCCTATACAAATATATTATGCCAAATAAAAAAGAAATTACAATAATCTATATTAACTTCGTGTGCCCGACTTTTTTCTGCAAAATTTTTCCAGCTTATCTTCCAGCCACGATAGCCACTTACTGACCCCTTCCCCGCTGCGCAACGAAACTGCGTAAATCGGTATTCTGGGCTTTAACTTTCTTACCGCTCTGCTGAATTGCATCATATCAAAGTCCACATAAGGCAGGAGGTCTATTTTATTTACAATTATCACATCAGATTTTGTAAACATTAACGGGTATTTAATCGGTTTATCGCTTCCCTCAGGAGTAGAAACCACTGTAATGTTATAATGTACCGGCAGTTTAAATTCTGCCGGACAAACGAGATTCCCGACATTCTCAATTAT
Source organism: uncultured bacterium (assembly GCA_937139435.1). Lineage (GTDB taxonomy): Bacteria > Hydrothermota > Tepidihabitantia > Tepidihabitantales > Tepidihabitantaceae > Tepidihabitans. The sequence continues at coordinate 1,980 of CAKZPX010000032.1, read as the reverse complement.
TAAAAGATCGATTTTTTTCAAGTCTATGCTCGGAAAAACAGCAGAAAGCATTAGACCGTCTAAATGGCAGGCGCCCTGTGTGTTTATCTGGGTACAACTTACCCCTTGCGCAATAACCCGCCGGGCATCAATATCGCCCTGAATATCTCCCTCAATAACCCATATCCGCCATTTGTCTTTTAACGCCGCAACCGTTTTTTCTACCAGTGTTGTTTTACCAGCACCCGGACCGGACATAATATTTATCCCCACTACACCATGCCGATTCAGTTGCCGTAACTGCTCCCGGGCAAGAGCGTCATTACTCGCCAGAATCTGTTGCATTAACTTTACTTCAACCATTTCAATTTCTCCTTTTCTACCGGAACAATTTCTTCCCGGCTACTCCCTACTGAAACCAATGCCACCGGACAACTTATCAGATCGGCAATTTTCGCAATATAACGCCGTGCCCGTAACGGCAAATCTTTATAACTTCTACTGGTCTTTGTACTTTCCCGCCACCCTGGAAGGGTTATAAACTCTGGTTCCAGCTCCTGGGCAAAGAAAGGGTCGAACTCCTTTAATCGTTGCCCCTGATATCTATATCCTACACAAATTTTAATTTCCGCAAATGAATCAAGCACATCCAGCTTTGTTAAAATCAAAGATGAGAGATGATTGTATCTGACAGAGGCTCGTACCAATCCGGCATCAAACCAGCCACAGCGCCTGGGTCTTCCAGTTGTCGCACCATATTCACCGCCCAGTTCCCGTAGTCTTCCGGCCTCCTCTTCTGGTAATTCGGAAGGAAACGGACCAGCACCTACCCGTGTGGTGTAAGCCTTTGCAACCCCAACCGCCTCTTCCAGCCATAACGGACTGATTCCGCTTCCTGACGCTGCACCAGCAACAACAGTGGACGAAGTAGTCACAAACGGATAGCTGCCTAAATCAATATCAAGGTGTGTTCCCTGTGCCCCTTCAAATAAAACCCTTTTCCCCCCTCTCAGTGCCTTTTCAATAAACAATGTTCCATCCCCGATCATAGCTACCAGCGGTCTGGTGGTCTTCCACAAAGCGGTGCTTAATTCTTTAAAAGAAATCGGCTCTACTTTATAACATTCCATCAATCGGAAGTTTGCCGCTGCAACGTTGCGCCTTAATTTGTCGTTAAATACGTCTTCATTTAACAAATCTCCTGCCCTGATTCCCACCCGGGCAAATTTATCCTGATAAGCAGGACCAATACCCTGACCGGTTGTCCCGATTTTCTTCTCCCCTAGTTGTTCCTCATGCAGACGGTCAAGTTCCTTGTGAAAAGGCAGGATTATATGGGCTCGGCGGTCAATCATTACTCTTCGGAAAAAACTTTCTCTGCCCGCGCTCAGAACCGCAAGTTCTTCATTAAGCCGGTAAGGATCAATAACACAACCACATCCGATTACACCCCGCGTCTGACGGTGCAGTAAACCAGACGGAATCTGGTGAAATGTATATTTTTTACTCCGCCAGTAAACCGTATGTCCGGCATTCGGTCCGCCCTGAAATCGCACAACTACCTGCGCCGTATTGGCGAGAAAATCAACTACCTTACCTTTTCCTTCATCACCCCATTGCGCACCGACAACAACAAGATTGGACATAATTAATTGATATTTTTAATGTTACCCATTTCCGATATAATGGAACTAAAATTGGTAGGAAAAGGAAAATTTATAGTTTGTGGTGGGAAAATCATAAATCATCTGGTCTATACCGAGGTCAAATTGAAAACGCATAACCCGAATCCCGCCACCAAAAGTTATACCCAGAGACTTGAACTTTCCCAGATCTCGTCGGGCAATAACATCCCGCAGTGTATAATGATAGGTTAGTCCATCCTTCTCCAGTACAATCCCGCCCCGTTGACCGGTTTTATCTTCAAAATACCCTGCCCGGGCAACAATGCCAACTGTTCCAAGATTTAATTCCCCCTCAACCCCCAAACTCTTCCAGGCA